>NZ_FNZB01000014.1 GCF_900109205.1 Sphingomonas sp. OV641
GCGAGCACACTGGCAGATAATTCGAGCAGGACGCTCCCCGCCAGTGGCAGAAAGCGTGAGCAGGAAATCAGGCTGTTTGCGAGCACACGCCGCTACGTGTAGCGCCCGATTCTTTGTTGGCCGCCACCACATCTCCGCACACGGTATAGCCAAGCCGTTGGTAGAGTGCGAACGCCCGGTCGTTGCGAACAGCAACGTGGAAGATCAGGAAAGGTATCCTGCGGCGACGTACCCATTCCTCGGCGGATTTCACCAGACTTGTTCCGAGCCCACGTCCCTGCCACCGTGTCCGGATAGCCAGATTAAACGAGGCAAATTCGGCAGCGCCTTCGATGCACACGCTCCGCACATCTATGTAGCCGACGAGGTCGCCTATGCGTTGCAGGACGAAGATGCCTCGTTCGCCGGCTACGGCGGCGCTCAGCTCCACAGTTGTGCGGCGCAGGAGTTCCCCTCGATCTCGGACATCGAAGATCATATGTTCCGCTTCGCGAGCGAGGGCGATCTTCAAGCGTACCAAAGCTTTAGCGTCGGCAAGGTTCGCCGGGCGTGGCTCGCTCCAACTCCGCTTTCCGCCTACTTGAGCTATCGAACGCGCCGGCGGGAGTGGGGGCGCGTATATCGCCTGTGTCATGTGAAGACTTGGGCTCCCTGTAACGCGCGCGCGCGCTTTGGAATCGCGAGTTTGCCGAGGGATAGGTGACCAGAGCGGAAAGCGTGACGTGGGGAAAGCTGCGTCGGACAGCTTAGGCTGCGTGGCCCGTCCGCTCCACGCTGTTTCCGCTTCCAAAAGGCAAAAAGCCCAAGCAGATTGCCTGCGACAGATACAAGATCAACGGCCAAGGCGAACGGTGCGCCAATGAGAAGATTGTGGGCCAGCCAGAAGGGGGCGGCCACGAGAAAGACCATCTTCATCCGCGTCGTTGATCGCTGGGTCCGTGCCATGAAGGAAGCAGCCCCGCCGCAAGCGGCAAGGCCGGATAGGAGCCCATGCCAGGTCGCCACGGTAAGCAATAGCAGCGCGAGCAACGTCGCGCCGTCGAGCGCGAGCTTGGCAACCCGGTCACGAACCACCAGCGCGACGGTGAGCTGCATCAGGGAAAGAACGCATGCGGCCGAAGCGGTAGGCGCGCCGATCAGCGCGAAGTGCAGCGCGAAGGCGCACGCGCCGGTGCCTTGCACCATGAGCGCTCCCCGGCGCGAGGGTAGGAGCGGCCAGCTCACCACGCAGCCGAGGCCGACGATGCCGAATAGGATCGCAGCTAACCCGGTGCTCGCAAACGTCTGATCGAGGAAAAGCGACATCTATGCTCGCGTCGGGGTTGGTCCGGCTTCCACCGTGAAGGAAGAAGGTTAATGTGACGTTGTTGTCGACCGCTTTCCCATCGCGAGTCCCGGCCACAATGGCATTTGGCTTTTGTTGCGGACTGGTTCATTCTGCGCCTAGGGCGGCGCTCTTCCCTTTGGGTTCCGCCCGTGTTTGGACCAGGACAATGGTGCGTGACGCTTTCAAGCTTCTCGCCATCTCGACGTCGCTCGTGCTTTCTGGCTGTGTCAGTCCGCGAGAAATGGCCGCTCGCCATCGGGCGGCGTGTGCGAGTTATGGCTTCCAGCCTGGAACGGAGAGCTATGCGAATTGCCTTCTTCAGCTCGACGTAGGTGATTACGGCTACGGCCATCACAGGGGTGGCGTGCCGTTGTTTCCTGCCCGGCATCGGGCGCCCGCACCGCCTTTCCCTATCGCCACGCAAGACTAGGGTCGGCTACAGTTCACTGATGCTCCTTCGTCCTCACCTATTGATCTGCGCACTTTCGCTCGGCAGCGCCGCGCCCGTGGCGGCTCAGCAAGCGGTGCCTGCCGCGCCACGAACCGTGGCGGGTGCTTCGAAATTCATCCAGGACATGCTGACCCGCGGCACAGCCGTCGCAAAGCCTTGGCCGGGTTTCGTGCGGAGCAGCAGGATCACGAGCGTAGGAGTGAAAGGTGGTTGCCTCGTTACGCTCACGCTCGCCGACAAAAGCGCCCTCAGCGTGAAACTCGATCAGGTGGTTGCGATCCGACCGCTTTACTCGGCCAACGCGCCCCAGGCGTCGGTGGAGATCAAAGGGGGCGCGCAGCCCTACGAGGGTCTCGATATATTCGTCGGGGACAACGACGCGGTGCGCCGCGTCGGTGATGCCCTGGAGTTCATGCGCCAGTCCTGTGATCCATCGGCGAAGACTGGTTTCTAAACCGGCCAGCGGCGTCTCACCGACTTTTGCAAGGTTCATATGCTCGCAACCGACCAAGTTGGCCGTTATAACCTCATTCTAACCGTCGCGCGCACCGTCGTCGGCGCGCCGGGCATGATGTTGTTGTCGTTGTAGGCGGACGAGAAATAATCGCTGTTAAGCAGATTCTCGACGTTGATTTGCGCCTCGATCTGGGGGGTGAGCTTGAAGAATGCTGCGGCATCGACGCGCGTGAAGGCGGGTAGGATGGCGGTATTGCTGATGGAGGTGAAGCTCTTCGACTGGTGATAGACCCCGACCCCGGCCCCAAGGCGAGGGGTGAGGTCGTAGCGGGTCCACAGCGAAGCCTGCTGTTTGGGAACCAGCGGAACCTCGCGCCCGGCCGGGGCGACACTCGTCGTTTTGCGAATTGTCGCGTCCTGCAGCGCATAGCCCGCGCTGATCTGCCACTGTGCTGTGATCGCACCGCTAAGGCCGAGTTCGAACCCCTTACTGCGCTGAGCACCCGTCAGCACCGTCCGCGCGGCGTCGTTGGGGTCGGCCGCGCGGGTGTTGGTGCGGTCGAGCTGGTAGATGGCGGCCGTCAGGTTCAGCGTGGGCAGGATATCCCACTTGAGGCCAAGCTCGTAGTTGTCGAACCTTTCCGGTTCCAGCGCGGCGCTAGTGATATCGAGTGATGAGAATTGATCCCCCGACTGCGGCAGGAAGGACCGGCTATAGCTGGCGTATATCGAGACAGGTTGCACCGGCTTGAGCACCACGCCCACTCGGGGAGACCACAGGGTGTCCGTGCGGCTATAGCTCTGTGCGGCAACCAGGTCGTCGACGTTGAGCGTGAAGCGGTCGCGGCGAACGCCGCCGATGACATCGACATGGTCGCCGATCGAGATCTGGTCCTGCACGTAGAAGGCAGTGACGTCGGCGTTCGTGCGGACCGACCGGTAGCCGGTGTTGGCGGCGGTGCGCAGCGTAACCGGCGGCACCGTGATCGGGTCGGCCAACCCGACAAAGACGCGCCGCCCCCCATTGACGATATCGCCACCCCCGAAAAAGCCGTTGATCCGCTGGTTGCGCGTGCGCTGGTCGCTAACTTCGAAGCCGGCGAGCAGCACGTGGCGAACGGGGCCGGTGGTGACGGTCCACACAAGGTCGTTCTGGTTGAGCAGGTTCGTGCGCGTCGTGGGATCGCTATACGCTTCGAGGCCGACGCTGCGGACGCCGCCGCGCGGCGTGACCGGGGTTACCGCAAAGGCGTTCCGATAGAGCTTGTCATAATCACCGTACAGGATCCGGCTGGTCAGGGTCAGATTGTCGCTGAAGCGGTGCTCAACGCGGCCATTTAGGACCTTGGCCTCGAAATCGCTGACGTTGAACCCCGGCACACCGAAGAAGGTGTCGCGGACGCCGGTAAGCGGACGTGATGGGCTCGTGAGCGAGCCCTGGACGGCCGAGGGGACGCCTCGGTCGATCGTTCGCTTGTCGCTGTTATATTCGAAGCCCAGATCGATCCGAGTCGCACCGCCGAGCGAGAGCGCGACGGTCGGGTTGATCGCAACCCGGCGCCCGTCATAGAAGTCGCGATTGTTTCGGAACTCCTCGTAAACGGCGTTCATCCGGGTGGAGACGGACTCGCTGAGTGGCTGACTGATGTCGGCGTCGACATACCATGCGCCATATGTGTCCGCCGAACCGCTGCCGCTGATGAAGGCGTTGGCGACAGGGCGCTTGGTGACGCGGTTGATCACGCCCCCGCCGCCGCCGCGCCCGAAGATCATCGCGTTGGGACCTTTCAAAACCTCGATCCTCTCTGCATTGTAGAGGCCGCGATAATATTGCACGTCGTCACGCAAGCCATCGACGAAGAAGTCCGCGGTGCTGCTGTTCCCGCGCAGGATGATCTGATCGCGGTGTCCCTCACCTTGAGAGATTACGGCGCCGGGGACATAGCGTAGTACATCGGCAATAGAGCGCATCGCCTGGTCGTCGATCTGCGTTTCCGTGATGATCGATACCGCTTGGGGGACATCGTTGAGCTCGGTCGGTGTGCGCGTGGCGGTGCTGGTCGCATCGATCTGATAGCCGTCGCGGACGCCGGTCACGATGATCGTTTGCGAGGTGCTGCCGGGGCCCGGCAGGAACTGGTCTTGAGCCATTGCCGGGACGGTGAGCAGCCCGAAGCCGAGTGCAGTTCCAATACCAAGATTTCTCACCGTTGACCCTTTTGCGAATCTCTCTCACCAACGCAATAGGTGATTTGAGAGTGCGTCGCAATAGCCTTCGTGAGCAGCCCCCACCGGGTGGTCCGGGTAGATAGTTAGTGCATTGTCGTCTCCGCCGCCATTGCCGGGCGCAGGTGGAGCGAAGCGGAACCGGAGGCCGGCAATGGCGGCGTCGCCGCTTCTGGTGCGGGTGGGCGATAGCCCAGGCTGCTATGTGGCCGGATGGTGTTGTAGTGGCGCCGCCACGCCTCGATCAGCACTCTGGCCTCGGCGAGGCTGTAGAAGATCTCTCCGTTAAGCAGCTCGTCACGCAGCGAGCCATTGAAGCTCTCGTTGTAGCCGTTCTCCCATGGCGAGCCTGGCGTGATGTAGAGCGTGTTCACGCCGCCTTCTTCGGAGGCGTGCCGACGCGCGGCATCTACGACAACATGAAGACGGCGGTGACGAGCGTGTTCACGGGCAAGGAGCGGGTCTTCAACCGGCGCTTCCTGGTCATGGCCAACCATTACATGGTCGAGCCGACCGCCTGCTCACCGGCGTCGGGCTGGGAGAAGGGTCAGGTCGAGAACCAGGTACAGACCGCGCGCGGCCGCTTCTTCCAGCCACGCCTGCGATTTACCAGCCTCGAGGAGCTGAACGGTTGGCTGGAGGCCGAGTGTCGGCGCTGGGCCGACATGCACCGGCATCCCGAGCGGAAGGAACTGACGGTCGCCCAGGCATGGGCAGCCGAACGGGCGGTGCTCCAGCCTGTTGTCGCGCCCTTCGACGGCTTCCACGAGAGCGAGCATGCGGTAAGCGGCACTTGCCTCATCAGCTTCGACCGCAACCGCTACTCCGTTTCTGCCAGGGTGGTGCGACGTGCCGTTCAGGTCCGCGCCTATGCCGACCGCATCGTCGTGCGCTGCGACGGTGAAGTCGTCGCCGACCATCCCCGGTTCTTTGGCCGGGACCGGACCATCTACGACCCGTGGCATTATCTGCCGGTGTTGGCGACCAAGCCGGGCGCCCTGCGCAACGGCGCACCGTTCCAGGGCTGGGAGTTGCCGCCTGCGCTGTCACGGCTGCGGCGCAAGCTCGGCGCCGGCGACGACGCCGACCGGCGGTTCGTGCGGGTGCTGGCGACAGTGCTCGATGACGGGCTCGAGGCGGTGGAAGCGGCCGTGCGCGAAGCATTGCTGGCCGGCACCGCCAGCGACGACGTCATCGTCAACATCCTGGCCCGCAGGCGAGAACCGCCACGACCGCTAACCATTGTCACCCCCGAGGACCTGGCGCTGCGCCATCCGCCCCGCGCCGACTGCAACCGCTATGACAGCCTGCGAGGTCTCCATGCAGCGGCATGAGATGATGACGGCCATGACCGAGTTGGGGCTGAAGGGCATGGCTGGCGCCTTCGACGAGGCGGTCACCACCGGTCTCCAGCGCAAGCGCACGACCATGGAGGTCCTGACCGACCTGCTGCGTGCCGAGGCGACGCACCGCCATGCAGCGTCGGTCCGTTACCGGATGTCGGCCGCCAGGTTGCCCGCGGTGAAGGACCTCGACGCCTTCGTCTTCGATGACACCCCCATCAACGAGGGACTGGTGCGCTCGCTATACAGCGGCTCGTTTCTTCCGGGCCGGCGCAACGTCGTGCTTGTCGGTGGGACGGGCACAGGCAAGACGCACCTCGCCACCGCCATCACCACCAATGTGGTACGGGCCGGCGCCCGGGGGCGCTACTTCAACACGGTGGACCTGGTGAACCGGCTTGAGGAGGAAACGCGTCTTGGCAAGGCCGGCACGCTGGCAGCCCAGCTCTCCCGGCTCGATCTGGTGGTGCTCGACGAGCTTGGCTACCTGCCGTTCGCCCGCTCGGGCGGCCAACTGCTCTTCCACCTCGTCAGCAAGCTCTACGAGCAGACCTCGGTCATCGTGACCACGAACCTCGCCTTTGGCGAGTGGCCGACCGTCTTTGGCGACCCCAAGATGACCACCGCGCTGCTCGACCGCATTACCCACCATTGCGACATCGTCGAAACGGGCAATGACAGCTGGCGCTTCAAGCACCGCAGTTGACGCCCAGGACCACCGGCAGAGAACGCTTCGCGCTGGTTGCGCCTCCGGTCGGGCTACGCCCGCCCTACGCCGCAACCAGCGCGAACAAAGCGCCCGTCATACCCGTCACGCTGCTCGACGAAGGGGGTCCCTTTTGCACGCCGATAGGGGGTCCTTTTTGGACGCCGATTGACACCCGACATCATGGCGGCGCGTGAAGAAGTGCGCCAACGGCGTGCCTACGGCATTCTCTACCTGTCGAAAGGTCTCGGCGGAGCGGCACTGAAGGGGCGGCCCGGGGCGGGGGCGGCCTTGATCGTCAACGGGGCGTACTTCGTGCGTGCTGAAGGGATCGCCCGCGCGCTAGGCGATGTCGTGAGAGAGCAGGCGGTTGAAGTGACTGGGGCCCTCATCGCTCATCGCAGTGGGTCCGGCGCGACAATCGTCATGCAGCCGCTGTTCAACACCACCGGTGGTTATCGCGACTACGTGTTCCCGGCGATCGCCAACATCATACTTCAGCAAACGTTGCCCTTCGCGTCGGCGCGGCTGATCGCTGAACGACGTCGGCGTGGTGATTGGCAGCGCGACCGGGCAACTGCCCTCGGCACCTGGATAGCGATGACACTGATCGGCATCTTTGCCGGCCTGTTCGTGTTCGGGTTCGCGTTCTGGGTGCAGGACGTGCCACGCACCGGCAATGTGCCCGGCCTGCTGCTCGCCCTTCCTGTGTTCGCGGCCACGGTAGCCGCTCTCGGCCTCGTCGCGGGAAGCCTGTTCCGCAGCGGCGACGATACGTTGAAGCTCCTGATGCCGACCTCGGTGCCGCTCGTCTTCCTGGCCGGCTTCGCATGGCCGCTCGATGAGATGCCGGGCTGGCTAGCGGCGATCGCCTGGTTCTCGCCGGCTACGGCCGCCATGCACCTGTTCATTCGCTTCAACCAGATGGGTGCTTCGATCGCTGAAGCCGCCACCCCGCTGTTGGTCCTGATCGGGTTGATGATCGGATACGGGGCGATCTGGTGCTTCGGTCGATCGCATGCCGGACGCGAGGATCCGACCAGCGATGCGGCGGGCTGATCGGTTGTATGTTGTTACGCAGCCGATGAGTTCGGATACCGCCCCGCCACGAAACACAGGCGACGGAGCGGTACCAATTGCCGAAATACGCCGGCGTCCCCTTTTCACAGACGACCTTGGCAGCGTGCAAGTGCCTCAAGGGTGTCCCACCACCACCTTCGAGAGAGAAGGTGTTGATCGGGTGAGGTGTAAGCGGCCAAACTGGAAAAGCCAAACTTCACGCCCTTCGCGCCGCCCCTCACGACAGCTTCAACATGCAAATCAGCATCAGGCTGATTCCGCCCAAGCAGAGGAGCGACAGCACCACCGCCAGCGTGACCCGTCCGCCAGCCTTGGCGACGGTGCGGATATCGACCCCGAGCCCGAGCGCCGCCATGGACACCACGGTCAGGAACGTCGCGGTATGTCCGATCGGCGCGACCGCGATGGTGGGCACCAGCCCGATCGATCAGTCGTTCGTTTCGAGATCTGGCCGATGACGAGCGTGGACAGGCGCTTGTCCGATCGATGATCACGCTGTCGCACGATCTCGGCTACCGGGTCGTTGCCGAGGGCGTCGAGACCGCCGCAGCCGCGGCGATCCTGGCCGAGTTGGAATGTGAGGAGGCGCAGGGTTACTATTTTGCCCGTCCGATGGAGGAAGAAGCGCTGCGGCTATGGCTCGTTGCCTCTCCGTAAGAATCATCCGTTGCAGCCTGACTGACACCTAGATCTGCCGACATACTTGGTTGCAAGCTGATCGACACCGCCGCTGAACATAATCCACAGCGGCGGCGGCGATCGGCATCGATGAGCGTCCTGTTCCCGGTTGTTCCGCTAATCAGCCGTGCGGCCGCATGACAACCTTGATTACACCTTCCTGCTTGTCACGGAACTTCGCGTACATCTCGGGCGCGTCCTCAAGACTGGCCGGATGCGTGATCACAAAGCTGGGATCGATCTCGCCCGCGACGATCTTATCCAGTAGCGGCTTGGTGTAACGTTGCACGTGGGTCTGCCCAAGCTTGATCGTTAGTCCTTTGTTCATCGCTGCACCGATCGGAAGCTTGTCACCCATCCCGACGTAGACGCCGGGCACGGAGACCGTGCCGCCCTTGCGGCAGCTCATGATCGCCTGCCGCAGGACGTGGACGCGATCAGTGGCGAGCATCATGCTTGCCTTCACCTTGTCCATGACCGCGTCCGCCGCCCCGTGCGCGGCCGCCTCGCAGCCGACAGCATCGATGCAGCTGTCGGGGCCCCGGCCCTTGGTTCGCGCCTGCAGCTCGTCATAGACATCGGTTTCGGCGAAGTTAATTGTCTCAGCGCCACCGGCCTCCGCCATGGCGAGTCGCTCGGGCACCTCGTCGATCGCGATCACGCGGCCGGCGCCCATCATCAGCGCGGAGCGGATGGCGAACTGGCCGACCGGACCGCAGCCCCAGATCGCGACGGTGTCGCCATGCTCGATCTGCGCATTCTCGGCGGCCATGTAGCCGGTCGGGAAGATATCCGATAGGAAGAGGGCCTGCTCATCGGTAACGTTGTCGGGTATCTTGATCGGACCGACATCCGCCATCGGCACGCGAAGATACTCAGCCTGGCCGCCGCAGTAGCCGCCCAGCATGTGGCTGAAGCCGAACAGCCCGGCGGGCGAATGGCCCATCGCTTTGGCGGCCATTTCGGCGTTCGGATTGGTTTGATCACAGGCCGCAAACAGACCCTTCTTGCAGAACCAGCACTCGCCACAGCTGATGGTGAACGGCACCACTACCCGGTCCCCGATCTTGAGGTTGGTGACCTCGGACCCGAGCGCCACGACCTCGCCCATGTTCTCGTGGCCGAGGATGTCGCCGGCCTCCATGGTGGGCTGGTAGCCATCCAGCAGGTGAAGGTCCGACCCGCAGATCGCGCAGGCGGTTACTTTGATGATCGCATCGCGCGGGTGCTTGATCTCGGGATCCGCGACGGTGTCGACACGGACATCGCCTTTACCGTGCCAGCATAGTGCGCGCATGTCGTTTCCTCATCTGAGTGGATGTCCCTGTCGTCAGGGCCATGTCTATGACGCTCAACGCCTTGAGCCGCGGCATGGGTCCCCGTCTATTTGATTCGTTTACATCAACGAGCGGCCGTAAAACGGCCGTACGGCCAGCGGGTTGAACGCAGACGGCATGCCCGGCTTGAAAGCCAGCAAGATAATGAAGTGGGTCGCCCAGGCCGTGCAGCCGGCCGACGCGATGGTGACAGGTTCCCACAGGCTGCGCGTCTTCCGCCCTGAGCGTACGGCATGGTCGGCCAGGGCAAAGGACGCATAGATACCGCAGAGGCAAACCAGGCCCGCGAGCAGCACCAACCACGGATCGTGGTCGTGCCGGACGCAGTCGAAAACCTGTACGACCTGGGAGTACATCATGCTCGGCTAACGGCAAGGCGTTAAGACATCCTCAACCGGTCCATATCGGCTTTCCCTGGCTGTGATCCAGGACCAAGGAAGCCGCAGTCGGGTTCTGCGCAGCCATGAACACTTACGTTGCCGAGCCCGCGCCTGTCGTTCGAACCGGCGACCATGCTCGACTGACATAACTTGATTTCGCTCCTCCGGGTCGGTTCCCAGTCGCTACAAAGATTTATGCCTCGCACCGCCGTGGCGCTGGTGGCATTAAGGGCATGATCGGAGGATTACGTCCATGGCACGCAAGAGCATCAAAAGCGACGCGGTGAAACTCAAGGGCGAGACGGCTAAGAAGGCACCGCCGCTGCCGGCGGGTGCCGACCAGCCGACGAACTATGCCGAACAGCAGGGCCATGGCGGCGAAACCCGCCAGACGACCTCGGACGCGGCACTTACCATGACCACGCAGCAGGGCATCCCGATCGCGGATGCCCAGAACAGTCTAAAGGCGGGTCTGCGGGGCCCCACGCTGCTCGAAGACTTCATCCTCCGCGAAAAGATCTTCCATTTCGATCACGAGCGCATCCCGGAGCGCGTCGTCCACGCACGCGGCTATGGCGCGCACGGCGTGTTCGAACTGACCGACAGTCTGGCCGACTACACCCGCGCCGACGTGCTGAGCACGGTCGGGCAGCAGACCGAGGTGTTCGTCCGCTTCTCAACGGTAGCGGGCAACAAGGGCTCGCGCGATCTGGCGCGCGACGTGCGCGGCTTCGCCGTCAAGATGTACACGAAGCAGGGCAACTGGGACATCGTCGGCAACAACATCCCGGTGTTCTTCATCCAGGATGCCATCAAGTTCCCCGATCTGGTCCATGCGGCCAAGCAGGAGCCCGACCGGGCGTTCCCCCAAGCGCAAACCGCACACGACAATTTCTGGGATTTCGCCAGCCTCACCCCGGAAACCTGGCACATGATCATGTGGATCATGTCCGATCGCACGATCCCCCGCTCCTTCCGCACGATGGAGGGCTTCGGCGTCCACAGCTTCCGCCTGGTGAACGCGGAAGGCAGGGCGACCTTCGTCAAGTTCCACTGGAAGCCGCGCCAGGGGCTCCAGTCGGTGCTGTGGAACGAGGCGGTCAAGATCAGCGGCGCCGATCCCGACTATCATCGCCGCGATCTTTGGGAGGCGATCGAGAGCGGTGACTTCCCGCAATGGGACCTCGGCGTCCAGCTGTTCGATCAGGAAACCGCCGACAAGCTTCCCTTCGACCATCTCGACTCGACCAAGCTCATCCCCGAGGAGGACGTGCCGGTCCGCATCGTCGGTACGCTCACGCTCAATCGCAACGTCGACAACTTCTTCGCCGAAACCGAGCAGGTCGCTTATTGCACGCAGAACATCGTGCCGGGCATCGACTTCAGTGACGACCCGCTGCTGCACGGCCGCAACTTCTCCTATCTCGATACCCAGCTGAAGCGGCTCGGCAGCCCGAACTTCACCCACCTGCCGATCAATGCCCCGCGCTGTCCGGTGATGAACTTCCAGCAGGACGGCCACATGGCGATGCGCAATCCGAAGGGGCGCGTGAACTATGAGCCGAACAGCTGGGGCGCGGAAGGCGGTCCGCGCGAGAACCCGGAGATCGGCTTCACCAGCTTCCCCGCCGAGGTTCAGGGGACCAAGCAGCGGATTCGGTCCGAAACCTTTGCCGATCATTACAGCCAGGCACGGCAGTTCTATCTCAGCCAGCAGCCGATCGAGCAGAAGCACATCGGCGACGCGCTGGTGTTCGAGCTGTCGAAGGTAGATCGTGTCGACATCCGGGCCCGGGCGGTCAGCCACCTGCGCAACATCGACGAGGATCTCGCCGCTACCGTCGCGGACGGGCTCGGCCTCGACCTGCCGGACGCCGCCAAGGCGGCCAAGCCGACGCTAGACCTGCCGACATCGTCGGCGCTCTCGATCGTCGCCAACGGCCCGGCGAATTTCGCCGGGCGAAAGATGGGCCTGCTGCTGACCGATGGGTCGAGCGCCGAGCTGTTCAATGCGCTGACCAAGGCGCTGGAAGCCGAAGGCGCGGTCTGGGAGGTGGTCGCGCCGAAGATCGGCGGGGTCACGCTCGACGACGGCACCAAGGTCGCGGCCAAGCAGAAGATCGACGGCGGACCTTCGGTCCTTTTCGATGCCGTCGCGGTGCTTCCGTCCGAGGAAGGGGCTGCGCTGCTCGCCAAGGATGCGGCCTCCAAGGACTTCGTGGCGGACGCGTTCGGCCACTGCAAGTTCATCGGCTACACCGATGCAGCCGCCACGTTGTTCGACGCTTCTCGGGTGCCGGAGCTTGACGATGGCTTCGTAGCCCTAAGCAAGAGCAAGGACGTCAAGGCGTTCGTCACGACCTGTCGTGACCTCAGGTTCTGGGCTCGGGAGATGAAGGTCGATCTCGACGCGGCGGCCTGACGACCCTGGCGGGAGCGGCAGGTGGACGTCCTGCCGCTCCACTTAACGGCAAGCCTCATATCGCACGGACGTGGGACGTGCTGCCTCGCTCGCGTTCAACGGGATCGGGTCATACCATCGGCGCGGGCCGCGGTAACGACCCAGCGGCCGGTGCGGCCCGCGGTGCGAACCGTCCAACAACGCCCGGTCTCTGCGAGGAACCGGGCGTGGATCCCTGCCGCATGCTGGACGAAATCGTAGAAATCAATCCTGTGGTGCGCGAGCACGATGATGCCGCCTGGGCGCAGGCGAGCGGCCATCTCACGCGCAACCCGGGCCATCTCTCGCGCTGAGAGGTAATACAGGATCTCGGCGATCACGATCACGTCATAGACGAGACGTGGCGGTCGACCGGGGAGCACGAGCAGCGATGCGCACGCACGAGGCCAGGCGGCAACGGCGCGTGCCGTCAGGTCGACCCCCTCCCTCGTGCCCTCGGTCGCATCGAGGCGCAACGCCATCCTCGCGATCGCGGCACTGTTGGATCCGTTGCCGCTGGCCAGCTCCAGCACCCGTCCGACCGGTCGGTGACCTATCGCGTGCAGGATCGCGGCACGCTTCACCGCCTCGTCACGGGCGGTGAAGGTGCGCCAGGGATCGTCGTCGCCGGCGAACTTGGCGGCGAACCCGGCAAGATCGATCGGGCTCGTCACTTCGAACCCGGCCGGTAGCGCTCGACCGGACGAGCAAAGGCCGCAAGCTCGTGTCTCGCGATCGTGAAGCCTGCTGGGTCATCGGAAACGGCGCCGAGCTGCGTCCGGTAGACGCGGATCAGGGACCGTTTCACCGAAACTCCCCCGGGCACAGCGATGCGCCATGCCGGTCCGGACCTGTCCGGGCGAGGCGGCCACACGCGGTAGGTCAGCCGACTGGCGCCACCCGGGCATCCGGCTACGGCCGCGGCTACGGCGCGGTGATCGGGATGGTCGTCATCGCAGGCCGGTCCGACGATGAGATCGAGATCCCGGCATCGTGCGACCTGGCGGCGCAGCGCGCGATAACAGTGCCCCGGGATCGAGGGCAACTGGCCATCGGGCAAATTGAGGAACGAGACGTCGCCAGCAACGATGCCGAGACGACGTAGCGCATGAAGGCTCTCACGCTGGCGAGCCGCGACCAGTCGCGTCCTCGGCCATTTTCGGCTGCCCCGGTGAGATGCGGCACCATCGGTCACGACCGCAACCCGGACCCGAGCTCCATGGCGGCGAAGCCGCGCAATGAGGCCTGCCGCGCCGATGACCTCGTCATCCGGGTGCGGGGCGATCACCAGCGCGACACGCACGTTTCGCAGCGCGATCTTCACAGGATGGGGTCGAGGATGTGCTCGGCGACAGCTTGGCCGACGCGAAGGCGATGCGCATCGGGCGCAGGCTGGCGCAGGTACACCATGAGATCGGCGATCTTTGCCGCCAGCGGATGCGACAGGAACAATCCCTGCAGCCCCACCGCCTCCTGCGCGATCGTGAGGGCGCGCTCGGCAGAGCCGGCGATCGATAGCCGCGCAGCGGACACCCGGGCGACGCGTTCCGCATCCGTCCCGCTGAACCAGGCGTCCGCCGTGTCGCGGATGCTCGCCGCTGCACCCTGGGCAAGCAGGAACAGGTCGGCGAGGCGCGATGCCTGGAACGGATCGGAAGCGCGCTCGTGGGTGGTCAGGTGGTCACGCACTGCATCGAGCAGGCCGGCGATGCCGCCGGCATGAACCGCGGCGAAGCGCAGCGCGCCTCCGCTGAAGAACGGCTCCCGCGCATAGCTGCCGGGCTCGCCGATACGGCCGTCTTCACCGATCACAGAGCCGGACCAGCGTACCAGATGTGTCTCCGAGCGCTGCATGCCGATCGTCTGCCACCACTCCCGATCGATGGCAGGCGGATCGGCCTCGAGGTCGAGCAGGAGCAGCTGCGGTCCGCTTTCGCTATCCGCGGTTACCAGCGCGTGAGTCAGTATCCCCGCCCCCGATGCATAGCCCTTGCCGCCGGTCAGCCGTCCGCCGGTAAGCACCAGCGGCTCACCCGGCAGGCCCGCATTCCAAATACCCAACGTCGCTCCCGCAGCGATGCGCGCCCGCAACGCAGCGACCTGGGACGACGTGCCGTATCGAAACACGATCTGCACCGCATCGACATGCCCCTCAAGCAGGCGCCCGATGGGGAGATCCCGGCGTCCCGCAGCGTAAAGAGGGCGGAGCAGGTCCAGATATGCCTTGGGCGTCGTCGGATCGCCGGCGGGATCGGTCGCCCACCCCGCCGCGACGATCCCATGACGCAGAGCTCCGGCCGTCGTCATACCGCCTGCTCGCAAAGCTGGTTCTCGAGCGTTGCCAGGGCATGCTCGGCCTCGACGAGGGTGACGTCGGGTATATCGGGCAGCGCCGGCACGACACGCATGGCGAACGCCTCTGCGTTGGGGCAGTCGCGCGCGACGCCGATCACATGGTCACCGGTCAATCCGATACGGTCGCCGAAGCGAGCTGCGACAAAGGAATCGGGGAGCCCGGCCCAGATGCGGCGCGCCTCCGCCTGCTGTCGGTATTGCCATGCCGCCCCTCGGGGATGCGGCATTGAGGGTGCCCCGTGATGGTCGATGGCACTGAGCGCAGCCGCCATGCCGCCCGGCGCCCGGCCGAGCCGCCGTGAGGAGGTCGCAACCACCATGCCGGGATCGCGGCGCACGCGAAACCCGGCGCGCCCGGCATCGTCGAGCAGGGCGGCGTCCTCGCCGCATGGCACCGGCTGGAAGCCACCCAGTGCCTGATAGGCTCCGGGTCGGAAGGCCATGTTGGCGCCTCCCGAGCAGTGGGAGCCGGTCGGACTGTCCCACGGAACGGGGTCGACCGATCGTCGGTAGGCGTGAAGCCGATCGAGGTAGCGCTCGACCCTCCCCTGCACCGGATCCCGCTCCGCTGCGATCCGGACTGTGCAGGGCGGTGACAAACCAGGCCAATGGAGCGCCGGCAAATTGCTGAGCGCGGCGGAGTAAAAACCAGCCATTGGTAAGGTTGCTCTTTTTGGAGCGGCCGGGGATGTTTGCCGTGGAGAGCTATGCAGCGGTACGCCGCTTTGTGTTTGTTGAAGGGAACAGCCAGCGGGAGGCAGCGAAGGTTTTCGGCCTGAGCCGAGAGACGATCGCGAAGATGTGCCGTTTCTCGCTGCCGCCTGGCTACACGCGCTCCAAGCCTGTCGCCAAGCCGAAGCTAGGATTGTTGCTGCCGGTGATCGACCGGATACTGGCTGAGGATTACGTCGCGCCGGTCAAGCAGCGGCATACGGCCAAGCGGATTTTTGAGCGGTTGCGCGATGAACATGGCTACGGCGGTGGCTATACGGTGGTGAAGGATTACGTGCGGCAGAGCCGTGTGCGCAGCCGCGAGACCTTCGTGCCGCTGGCGCATCCGCCAGGGCACGCTCAGGTGGACTTTGGCGAAGCGGTGGGCGTGATCGGTGGAGTGCGGCAGAAGGTGCATTTCTTCTGCATGGACCTTCCGCAGTCGGATGCCTGTTTTGTGAAGGCCTATCCTGCCGAGACGACGGAAGCCTTTCTGGACGGACATGTTTGCGCGTTCGCCTTCTTTGGCGGGGTGCCGCTCTCGATCCTGTACGACAATACCAAGATCGCGGTCGCCAAAATCTGCGGGGATGGCAAGCGTGAGCGTACCCAGGCCTTCACGGGGCTGGTCAGCCACCACCTGTTTGCCGATCGCTTTGGCCGCCCAGGCAAGGGCAACGACAAGGGGAAGGTCGAAGGGCTGGTGAAGTATGCGCGCTCGCACTTCATGGTGCCGATCCCGCGCGCGGCGACCTATGACGACTTCAACGCAGAGCTGGAACGGCGGTGCCGGGCCCGGCAGGAAGAGCGAGCCGGGCGCCACACCGAGACGATCGGGGAGCGCCTGGCGGCAGATCTGGCGGCTTTGCGCCCGCTGCCCGCCGGCACGTTCGAACCATGCGAGACCAAGGGGGCACGCGTCTCCTCGACCGCGCTCGTGCGCTACCGCACCAACGATTACTCGGTGCCGACCTGCTATGGCTTCCAGGACGTTGTAGTGAAGGGCTTCGTCGACCGGGTTGTCATCCTGTGCGGGGGCGAGGAGATTGCCCGTCATCCGCGCTGTTATGGCGAGGCCATGTTTGTGGCAAACCCGCTGCATTATCTAGCGCTGATCGAGACCAAGCCAGGCGCGCTCGATCAGGCCGCCGCGCTTCAGGACTGGACCCTGCCGGAGGACTTCCAGCACCTGCGGCATCTCCTTGAGGTGCGGATGGGCAACAAGGGGAAGCGCGAGTTCATTCAGGTCCTGCGCCTGCTTGAGGCAATGCCGATGGAGGTGGTGACCTTCGCGGTGAAAGAGGCCATCCACATCGGGGCTATCGGCTTCGATGCGGTCAAGCAGATCGCACTGGCGCGGATCGAGCGTAGACCCGCCCGGCTCGACCTGGAAGCGTATCCGCACCTGCCCAGGATGGAGGTCAAGACCACACGCGCTGCCGACTATGCCAGCCTGCTGCCGGGGATCGCTGCATGAGCCGGGCGGGGGATGACAAGATGCCCATCGGCACGACGGCGGGCACGCCGCAGGTGCTGCTGGCGCATCATCTCAAGCAGCTCAAATTGCCCACCGTGCTGCGCGAGTATGAGAAGCTGGCCCGGGAATGTGCGCGCGATGGCGTGGATCATACCCGCTATCTTCTGCGCCTTATCGAGCTGGAACTCATCGACCGGGAGCGGCGCACGGTGGAGCGCCGTATCCGCGCCGCCCGGTTCCCGGCGGTCAAGAGCCTGGACACCTTCGACTTCACGGCCATCCCCAGCCTCAACAAGATGCTCGTGCTCGAACTGGCGCGTTGCGAGTATATCCTGCGGCGGGAAAACATCATCGCGCTGGGCAACAGCGGGACAGGCAAAACCCATGTAGCGCTCGCCCTGGGCTTGGCCGCCTGCCAGAAGGGCTTCAGCGTCCTGTTCACCACCGCTGCCGCCCTGGTGAACCAGTTGATGGAGGCCCGCGATGAAAAGCGGCTCCTGAGGATGCAGCGCCAACTTGCCGCCGTAAAACTGCTGATTGTCGATGAACTGGGCTATGTCCCGCTCTCGCCGACGGGGGCCGAACTGCTGTTCGAAACCTTCTCCCAGCGCTACGAGCGCGGCTCCACGATCGTGACCTCAAATCTACCCTTCGAGGACTGGACCCAGGTCCTGGGCTCTGAGCGGCTGACTGGCGCGCTCCTTGATCGCCTTACCCACCACGTCAGCATCCTGGCCATGAATGGCGACAGCTACCGGCTCAAGCAGTCTGCCCGCCGCCGCCGCACCGCCGGGGCGGACCAAAACCAGGCCACCACGCCCGACTGAAATGCCGAAAACGGCCAATATGCAAAGGGCCCCGATCGGGGCCCTTTGCATATCATCCGCGCCACATTCACTGGCCTGCTTTTACTCCGCCATGCTGGCCTAAAATCCGACCGCCGTTGACAGGCGCAGCCTTGTGCCATCGGGCATACCGGCAGGCCGAGAGCGTTTTGCCGACGCCCGCTGGGCCATGACACAGGCCGATGTAGCGATGCTTCCGAACGGCGTCGGCGAACTCGATGAAGCGGCGGTGCTCTTGGGTCGAGATGAAGCTGGTCGCGCGCGTACTGCCGGCGGTCATCAGTCGCCCTCATAATAGGTGCGTAGCTTCGGCCGGCTTGGTGGCGGCGCCGGAGTCGCTGCGGAGACCGGCGCCAATTCAGGCAATCGCGCCGGTTTCGCGATCGGAGCCGGAGTGCGCAGGATCGCTGGAAGATAGTCTATAACGCTCGATTGCTTCTCCCTGATCTCCTGCCGCAGGCGACGCCGATGCGCGATCCGCGCCGCCTGGATGTCCTTTAGGGTGACACTGTTCGCGGCATGATCCGCATCGATCGCCCGGCACAGGAACACGTTGCGATGGAACACGCGGACTTCGCCCATGTCGCGGGGGTCGTAGCGGATCGTCACCGGCTCGCCGACGTAGGCTGCCAGCGTCGGATCGAAGTAGCGCAATCCCTCGAAGCGGATGCCGTCGCGGTGAACGGTGCGGGGCTTGGCGACCATGACCAGCAGCATGTCCAGTTCGGCAAGCGTCTCCGGCATCCGGGGCAACCAGCCATCGCCCCGCCATGCGGCTATCGGTGCCGCCCCGATCGAACGGTGGGGACGCGCATTATAGGTCGAGATGATCCAGGCGCCGATCGCCGCGTCCAGTTCGGCCAGTGAAAGGGCCGGTGGGGATACCGTCTTGCCGGCGCGCAGGTTGCCGGGGAGTTCGGCCAGCAGTTCGGTGTTGATGGTCCGGAACAGCCGCTCGATCTTGCCACGCCCCTGCGGACGGGCGACGGCTGAGTAGATCAGCCTGATACGCAGATCGGCCGCGGCCTGTTCGAGGTGGAGGCTGGTGAAGTCCGATCCGTGATCGACGTGCAGCACATCGGGAATGCCGCACACCGGCCATGCCGGATCGGCCTTGCGCCAGATGGCCTGGCGCAGCGCGAGCGACGTATTGAGCGCGGATGGCGCGCCGAGAAACACCATGTAGCCTGCGATCACGCGGGAATGATCGTCCACCACCGTCGTCAGCCACGGCCGTGTCGGCCTGCCACGAGCATCGAGGATGAGGATGTCGAGTTCGGTGTGGTCGGCCTGCCAGATCGCGTTCGGGCGATCGGCGCGATGACGATGGACCATCTCGTATTTGTCGCGGAAAGCGGCAGCGCCCTCATGCGCGAGCGTCAGCATCGCAGGATCGATCCGGCGCACGATATCGCGAACGCTGCCGTAGGACGGCGTGTGCCATCCATATTCGCTAGCGACATGCACAACGCGACGATGGATGGTTGCGATCGAGGCCGGCGGCTTCGTCAGCGCCATGCCCTGGATCAGTTGGACCAGACCGTCCGGGAACGTCCGTGTGCCAGCTTCCGGACGAAGCGGCCGCGCGAGGCCCATTGGACCGTTGGCGGTATAGCGAGCGAGCCATCGCTGGACGGTGCGCAGCGAAACACCGGCATCGGCCGCGACTTTGGCCAGCGACGCGCCACCATGCAGATGGGCGCGAAGTGCCGCCATTCGCCGCGCCACCTCCGCGCCTCCTGTCTCCGATCTTCGACCATCCGCCATGGTGATCGCCCCCTGTCCGATAGAGGATCGTTCAGCGGACTCGGCCGGTCGATCTCCAACAGCACGGAAAGCGGCCGAAAGCCGAGTCTCACATAGATGGTACCATATGTTTTGCGGTGATGGGGCCTTATACGTTACACTCCGGCTATGACGCACACGCTGATCGGCTATGCCCGCTGCTCGACCGACAAACAGGACCTTGCCGCCCAGCATGACGCGCTGCTCAAGCTCGGGGTGGCGGCCGATCGCATCTACACCGACAAGGGGCTCACCGGCACGAACCGGGATCGCCCCGGCCTCGACCAAGCACTAGCCGCAGTACGAAGCGGCGACACGCTGGTAGTGCCCAAGCTTGACCGGCTCGCGCGATCAGTTCCGGACGCGCGCGCGATCGGGGACGGCCTTGCTGCCCGTGGGGTGAAGCTACAGCTTGGTGCCAGCGTCCACGATCCGGCTGACCCGATGGGTAAGCTGTTCTTCAACATCCTTGCCACCTTTGCCGAGTTCGAGGCGGACCTCATCAAGCTCCGCACCCGCGAGGGCATGGCGGTCGCCCGCGCTAAGGGGAAGCTGCGTGGGAAGAAGCCCAAGCTGTCCGATCGGCAGCAGAAGGAGCTTCGTCGCATGTACGATACCGACGACTACTCGATCAGCGACCTCGCCGAGCTGTTCTCGATTTCCCGGCCGACCGTTTATCGAACGCTCGGCAGGCATGCTGCCACAGCGGCGGCAGCGGCATGAATCTCACCGAACAACAAGATGCGAGTAGTGCTCGCCGCTTCGACTTCATCCTTCGCCAAGGGCTGTGGCTGGTTTCACTTCTAGCATCCATCACGCTGCCCGTTGTTTACTTTTCACGTCCGTTTGCGCCGGTTACACCCGGCCTCACCAGTATTCTCGGTTGGGGTAGCCTCTTAGGCGTGATAGCTGGCTTGGGGTCTGCGGCTTTTTATGTTCCTCTGATGCGGCGTCAGTCTACCATTGGCCGCATCGGTTATTGGCTTACCTCGGCCATGATGGGTGCTTTCGCCGGTTGGGCAGCACTGGGTCTGCTGAATGACCGTGGTGGCACCCCTCTCGGAGATGTCGAACTGCCGATCGCCCGCGTCGAGCAGGCAGGTGATCAGTTCAGCATTTATACTATGCTACCTTCCTCACCCTCAAATATTATGCGGATATCATCGACCGAAATCATTGGCCTTCCTGTTGCCGGCCAATGCCTGTTCGGCAGATTGCGACGTGGTCTGTTCGCGGCTTCCTGGCTGTCGCGCCTTTCGGTTACGTCATGTTCGGCAAAGCGAGGTGAAGCAGGAACGAACGTGCTGATGCCGATAAATCGATGGATGGACTGGCGCTGGCACAAACCACGATCCTTCAGGCTGGACGGATCTCACCAAGCCTATGATGAGGCCCTTCCTCAGAGCGCAACGTGCCGGACCGAGCGGGAAAGCTGGCTTTATCAGTGCTTCCCCAAAGGAGCAGGCCGCAGGAGGCGACAATCAGTGATGTCACTTCGTGACATTTACCGCTGAAAGCTACAGTCATGAATTTCCAAGGGTTTGCGTGTGTCAGAATCCCGTGTCAGAACGAGGGCATGCAAATCGGCTATGCGCGGGTGTCCCGCGGTGATCATCAGGACCTAGCTGCCCAGCTCGCAGCGCTCACCGCAGCCGGGTGCGATCCGGTGTTCCAGGAAGAGGCCTCGGGCGGCCAGGTTGATCGGCCCGAGCTGGCGAAAGCAATCAAGAGCCTGCGGCCGGGCGACGTGCTGGTGGTGTGGAAGCTCGATCGGCTGTCGCGTTCGCTGCGTGACCTCCTGTTCACCCTGGAGGCGGTTACCGCAGCCGGCGCCGGCTTCCGGTCGCTGACTGAGGCGGTGGATACGACGACGGCTGCAGGTCGGTTGATGACGCAGACCTTGGGCGCCTTCGCCGAGTTCGAGCGTGCCATGATCCGCGAGCGGACCATGAACGGGCTGGCGCATGCCCGCAAAGCCGGGCGGCATCTTGGGCGTCGGCCCAGTCTCACCGGCCAACAGCGTGCCGAGATCATCATCAAGGCAGAATCCGGGCAAGGGTCGCCTTCGCAGCTCGCCAGCCTGTTCCGTGTATCGCGCTCGACCGTGCAGCGTGTCCTTCGTGAGCATCGCAACCGATCGGCTGCCGCATGAGCCTCGCTCCCGCGCTTCCGCGCAGCCTGCCTGCAGACCTTGAGGCGCAACGCTACGAGCTGGCCCGCGCGCGCCAGCTTGCGCGCGCATGGGCGGAGACGCTGCCCGAGCCACGGCGTCGCGACATGGCGGCGCTGTTCACACGCATTGCGATCGACACCTACCAGGCGGAGGCTCGGCCCCACGCCAAGCTCAGCGTGCCATTCGCCAAGCCCTATGGTCGCCTTGATCGCGCCGTTGCCGAGCTGGCGCAGGTGGTGGGCCGGGAAGCGGCACCGCTACCGGTCATAGAGGCGGCTTACTTCCTGACCGGCCTCTACACGACCTTGCTTCACGCCCGCGAGCGCGGTGCGCTTGGCGCCTTCTACACCCCGCCGGCGCTGGCGAACCGGCTGCTCGACATGGCCGAGGAGCAAGGGATCGATTGGACCCGTGCCCGCGTGCTCGATCCGGCGAGCGGTGGGGGTGCGTTCCTGCTGCCCGCAGCCGAACGGATGATCGCCGCCCTTCCCGCGGCCGAGCCGGCGATCGTGCTCCGGCAGATCGGCACGCGCCTGGTCGGGCTGGAGCTGGACCCCTACGCGGCCGGCTTTGGTCAGAACGCGGTCGAGCTGCTGCTGGCGGATGTGACCGCGGCTGCAGGCAGGCCGGCTCCCGCCGTCGTGCGCGTTGCCGACACGCTGGATGAGGCACCTGCAGCCCGCTTCGACCTGGTGATCGGCAACCCGCCCTATGGCCGCGTCACCCTCACCCCCGAGCAGCGCCAGCGGTTCGCACGCGGCCTCTACGGGCACGCCAACCTCTATGGGGTGTTCACCGACATTGCCGTTCGCTGGGCCAAGAAGGGCGGCACGATCGCCTATCTGACCCCGACCAGCTTCCTCTCCGGCCACTACTATTCCGCGCTGCGCGAGCTGATCGCCAAGGAGGCGCCCCCGGTTGCGATCGACTTCGTACACGCGCGCCGCGGCGTGTTCGAGGACGTGCTGCAGGAAACGCTGCTCGCCGCCTACAAGCGCGGCGCCAAGCCTGGCCGCGCCCAGGTCCATTATGTCGAGGTGGCGAACGAGCGTGAGGCGCGCGTCATCCGCAACGGCACGATCGGCCTCCCCTTCCCTGCCTCGCAGCCGTGGCTGGCCCCCCGTGAGCCGCGCCACAGCGCCCTGATCGCTGCGGCCGAGGCGATGCCGGCGCGGCTTGCCGATTGGGGCTACAGCGTGTCGACCGGCCCCTTGGTGTGGAACCGCTACAAGGATCAGATGCGCCTTCGCCCCGCCCGCGGTGTGCATCCGCTGATATGGGCGGAGGCGGTATCGGCGGATGGCCGGTTCGCGTTCCGGGCCGAGAAGCGCAATCATGCGCCCTACTTCAAGATCGAGCGTGGCGACGCCTGGCTGCTGGTCGAGGAGGCGTGCGTGCTCGTCCAGCGCACCACCGCCAAGGAGCAGGCACGGCGGCTGATCGCAGCCGAGCTGCCGGCCGAGTTCATCGCCCAGCATGGCGGAGTGGTGGTCGAGAACCACCTGAACATGGTGCGGCCCACTGCCCGGCCGGCAGTATCGCCAGCGACGGTTGCGATGGTACTAAACAGCCGGATCGTCGACCAGCTCTTCCGCTGCATCAACGGTAGCGTTGCGGTTTCGGCTTTTGAGATGGAGGCGCTTCCCCTCCCCTCGCCCGATGCAATGCAAGGGGTGGAGGCGCTGGTCGCGCGGGGGGCTGGCAGCGCCGAAATCGAGGGCGAGCTGGCGCGGCTCTACGGGCAGGTGGTGGCATGATGCCGCTGCTCACCCGCGAGGAGGTTCATGCCCGGCTGCAGGTCATCTTCCCCGATGGCGCGCCCAATCGCGCTTATCTCACCCGCATGCTGGCGGCGAGCACGGTGTTTGTCGCCCTCTATGTGGACGCGATCGAGGGCAGCGGCACGTATCTCGGCCCCAAGCACGTCTACCGCATGACCAACGAGCAGGCGGCGCAGGTCGATGACGCGAGCCGTGCCGCCTACTCGGCCGGCGTGCTGCGCACCGGCGCCCACATCGAGGGGCGGCGCTGGTATCAGGACAACACCCGCGAGCCGATCCGCGACGAGACGCTGCGCGAGGGGTTGGTGGCGATCGGCGCCGTAACCGAGCGCACGGACCTTGCCACCACGTCGAGCAAGCCGCGCTATGCCTTGAAGGCGAGCTTCGCCTCCCTGTTCAACCCTGCGCTCGCCGGCGAGGCGCTGCAGGCCCGTATTGCGGCATGGCAGGCCGAAGCCTTGAACAAGGGCGCGCTGGCCCGTTTGGCGATCGTGCGCCGCGGTGCCGGTGTCAGCACCGACCAGGTGCTCGTCACCTTTCCGAATGGCGAGACGCGTCGGATGAAGCCCGGCCCCAGCTCGGAGATTACCAAGGCGGTGGTGGAGGTGTTCGCTCCCGCCTTCCTCACTGATCCGGCGGTGGTGTTCCTCAGCGAGAGCGGCAACAAGGTAGTGGCGCGTGACGACGAGCTAGCGCGCTCGATCGGGCTCGCCATACAGGCCGATAAGAACTTGCCCGACACAATCCTGGTCGACCTCGGACCAGCGCATCCCCTGCTTGTATTCGTCGAAGTGGTCGCGACAGATGGCCCGATCAGCGATCGTCGCAAGGAGGCGCTAGAGGAGCTGATCACCGAGGCAGGCTTCCCGGCCGAACACGTCGCGTTCGTCACCGCCTACCTCGATCGCAGCGCCGGGCCGTTCAAGAAGACGGTCGATAGCCTCGCTTGGGGCAGTTATGCCTGGTTCGCGGCTGAGCCGGAACGGCTAGTGCTGTTCAGCGAGGCACCAGGAAGGATCCAAGCGCGATGAGACTTGAACCGCCCCGGGTTTGCCGGACCCGCGGTCGCTATGGTGAACCAGGCCGCCACGATGAACCGGCCGGCGATTGTGTAGCGCCTGCTCGAGGGCATCCAGTACGAAGCTGGCATGCGCCGTCCTGCTGGCCCGCCAGCCGACGATCCGGCGGGCATAGGTGTCGATGACGAAGGCCACGTAGACGAACCCCGCCCAGGTCGCGACGTAGGTGAAGTCCGCCACCCACAGCATGTTCGGCGCTGGAGCGTAGAACTGCCGGTTGACGTGATCACGCGGACACGGTGCCGCCTTGTCGCTGATGGTCGTGCGCACTGGCTTGCCGCGGATTACCCCTACCAAGCCCATCTCCCGCATTAGCCGTTCCACGGTGCAGCGAGCGATCGGAAAACCCTCCCGCATCATCTGGCGCCAGACCTTGCGAACGCCATACACCCCGAAATTCTCGGCAAACACGCGCGCGATCTCGGGCTTGAGAGCCTGATCCCGCCGCGCCCGCGCCGACAGGCGCATCAGATCCCGTCACTGTGCGACGCGCTCGAAGTACGTCGATGGGGCGATCGGCAGAACGCGGCAGATCGGCTCGACCCCATAGGCTTCGCGATGATCGTCGATGAATGCGATCATCGCCGGAACGGGCGGTCGAGCTCCGCCTGGGCTTCAAAAGGGGGGGGGGATATCAGTCCAGGCATGGCTGTCGAAATCCTGCTCCTACTACGGGCAATCTCCAGCCCGCAGAAACGCAAGCTGGTGACGGCCGAAGTCGACCGGCTCGGGTTTGAGGTTTGGGACTTGAAGGACGCAGCCAATGCATCTCGATAAGCGCCGGCCCGCAGGGGGGCGTCGTGCCGCTAAGATGGCCGTCGGCATGATCGCTCTGGCGGGCTTGTCGGTTCAGGCGAGCGCCGCCACTGCCCCTTCGCTCGCGCAGCCGACGCCTGCTCAGGCCCAGGCTGTCGATAGGGCCTTTGCTACGGCACCGGCGCCGTTGAAGGCGGACGTAACCGCGGCTCTGGCGACGCTCCGGCCTTACGTCGTCACTCTGATGTGCGTGCAAGACGACATGGCGACGAGAGGGTTGATCGAGAAGTTCGTCGGATCGCGGGGCACCACCATGTTTAACGGCTGGTCGGGCGCCATGTCGTCGGCGAAGCGTATGCGGCACCACGACGTGGCAGGCTGCCTCAGCGTCACTCGCATCCAAAACTGGCGGCGGATCGCCGTCAACGAGTTCGCCTTCAATATCCTGTTCACGGCTGACGACAGCGGCGAGAGCTACCTATGGCAGAGCAAGGTTCACAAGGAGCCCGATGGCACGTGGCTGATCGCCTGATCCCCAGGGCTAGGCGGTGCCGTGGCGATCGGGATAGTTCCCCATGGTGGCCAGGTCAGTCAAACAACGCAGCGCCGCCAACCAGCCCACGCGTTCGGCGGCGCCCGGCGCCAAGCCTGATGTCCACATCTTCATGTCATATTCGCTAAAGACGCGGCAGCGCAGGCGAAGCTCGCTACTCACCTAGCGCCATGGCGACGTGATGGTGTCGCTCTGCTGCCAGTATCCCGCCAACAAGCCGGCGGGTGCTCAAAAGCACCCGTGCTCGCCAGCGACCCGATTTTACGGTATGCTCGCGACGATGACCGATGTTGTGCCTGCCTTCGTCACGCGCCGGGCTTTGTGCCGGGATTTACAAAGCATTGGCCTTTCCGCCGGACAGACCGTGATGGTCCACGCCGCGATGAGTAAGGTCGGCCCGTTGCTGAACGGCCCCGACGCTCTCATCCAGGCGCTGCTCGACGTTCTCGGGCCGGACGGCACGATGATGGTCTATACGAGCTGGGACAGCGTGCACGACGAGCTGCTGGACAACAACGGCCGCGTTCTCCCTGAATGGCGGAACCATGTGCCCGGCTTCGACGCGGCCGCTTCGCGGGCGGTGCGGATGAACGGCATCCTCGCCGAGTTCGCCCGCACCACGCCAGGGGCGAGGCGGAGCGCGAACCCAGGCGCGTCAGTCGCCGCCCTCGGAAGGCTGGCCAACTGGATTACGGCCGATCACCCGCAGGACTACGGCTTCGGGCCGGGAACCCCGCTGGCGAAGCTGGTGGAGGTCGGCGGCCGCGTCCTGATGATCGGCGCGCCGTGGGACACCATGACGCTGATCCACCACGCCGACCATCTCGCCGACCTTTCCGGCAAGCGCGTGCTGAAATACGAGGTGCCGTTCGCCAAGGACGGCGGCGTCACGTGGCGGATGTCGGAGGAGTTCGACACCGGCGATCCCATCCTGAACGGGATGCCAGACAATTACATTGAGCAGATCGTCTGCGCGTTCGTCGCAGAAGGGAACGGCGTCGAGGGACTGGTCGGCCAGGCATCGTCGTTGCTGGTTGAAGCTGGGCCGGTATGTGCCTTTGCGACCGCCTGGCTCGAACGTTGGGCAGCCAACAACGTGCCAGCCGCGACCCGCGATTGATCACAGCGCACGGGGCCCGGACCGCGCTCATAATATCATAACCTACGCACGGCGGATCTCCGGGGCAGAACCGGCATCCGCCGCCTAATCTACGTCGGCGTGACGGGCCGCCCAGTCCTCCATCCACGCCACGGCGAAGGGAACCAGGGTGCCGGCGTTGAGCAGGAGCGACGGTGCTTCGCCCACGCGTCCCTGCCGCCCGTGGCCAGCCGCAACGTAGTCTCGAACGATCCAGCTAAACGAATTCGGCGGCAGGCATGGCGCGACGGCCTCGCCGGTTTCGAACTCCTCCGACATCCGCCAGATGGTGCCGCCGGGGGTGGCGATCGGCAACTCCTTGCGGTCGATTCGCTTGTCAGGCAGCTGCGCCAGGTGTTCGGCGTGGTGAAGCAGGGTCGTGCTGCCGAACGGCGCGCCGAGCAGCAGCACCTTGCCCTCCAGCCGCACGAGACGGTCAAAGGGCGAGTCCGGCCCGTACCCGTAGTCGAGCGCGTGATCCCGGGTCAGATCAGCCGCGTAGGCCCCAAGCGCCACAACGGAGGCGCCGGGATTGTCGCTGCGGCACGCGCCGCGGGTGGTTCGGAGGAACTCCGGAAGCACCCCGTTCTTGCGGGCGGCACGCGTTGTGCCGGCCGAGAACGGCGCTATCTCAGGGCGCCACCGCTCGGGCGGGCGGCCACGATCGTCACGCAGCACCTCCCACGGCGTGTCCCAATCAAGCACCGCCATCAGGGTCCCTGCCGGTCCGACCGTCCCTAGCAGCGCCGCGATGATTCCGTCCGGGCCGCCGAGCACGCGACCGACGCGGCTGCAGGCTGCGTGCACCAGCACGATGTCCCCGGTCGCCAGCCCGAGGCGCGCGAGGTCGGCGCGCAGGCCGGCCACGGTCAGGTAGGGGCGCTCGTCCCGGCCTGCGAAGGCGCCCGCCTTCAAAGCGGACGGACGATCTTGAGGATGGCCTGCAGCCCGCTGTCGCGCCTGCGGAACTGCGATCCGGTGAACGCGCCCGAACCCGGCCGCTCAAAAAAGTCCCGCCGGCGCTCGCTGCCGACGCCGGTGAGCCCGCGCAAGGTCAGGCTGATGCGCATCGGCCGCCAGGCGGAGGTCTCCGCGTAAACGGTCCAGAGCGGGCGGACGCGGGTCCGCTCCACCTCGTCGACGTAGAAGATGCGGGTGATCCGGGCTGTCGTCCAGTCAGCGCCCCAGGACGATGCGATGGCCTGCCAGTCGTGGCGGAAGGCCAGTTTCGCCTCTTGGCTCGGCAAGCCGCTCAGCGGTCGGTCGGGGGCGTCGGGGACATGAAGCCGCGTCCACCGCCGCGTCGCGTCGACTGTGATCTGCGCGCCGTTGAGGACGACGTCCACCGGCACTGTCGCCTGCACGGTCGCGCCCACGATCCGGCCGTCGCCCGCGATCCCGATCGTCTGGCTTCCGGAAAGGGTGGGGACATAGTCCAGCACCCCCTGACGCTGCTCCACGAACGCCTCGCCCGAAACGGCGCCCGCCTTTCCCCAGCGCTGGTCGACCCGCGCTTGGAAGCGCGTGATACGCGCGGGGCGCAGTCGCGCGTTGCCGCTGATCGGCCGGTCGTCAACGCCCTGGACCGACGCCGCGAAATCCTCGAACTCCAGCTGGTCCACGGTACGCCTGATTCCGAATCGCAGCTGCAGGCGCGGGCGCACGTCCCAGACGACAGCCGCCGAGGGCTTGGCGTAGCCCAGCGTCTGCACGTCGGCGATGTCGCCAGTCACGCCGATGCGCGACCATTCGCCCGCGAGGCCCATCTCAAGGCGAGCGGTGCGCGCGACCCGATAGGTTAGGTGTAGGCGCTTGCAATCATAGCGGCGTGTGCTCGCAAACAGCCTGATTTCCTGCTCACGCTTTCTGCCACTGGCGGGGAGCGTCCTGCTCGAATTATCTGCCAGTGTGCTCGC
>NZ_FNZB01000015.1 GCF_900109205.1 Sphingomonas sp. OV641
GAATGCCATTGTCCGTCAGGATGGTGTGGATGCGGTAGGGTACGGCTTTCAGCAGGTGTTCTAGGAACTCCCACGCTGTCCGCCTGTCAGCCTTGTCGACCAGCTGGGTGACCGCGAACTTGCTGGTGCGGTCGATGCCGACGAACAGGTACAGTTTGCCTTCGGCGGTCTGCACCTCGGCGATATCGATGTGAAAGAAGCCGATGGGATAACGCTTGAAGCGCTGGCGCTTCGGTTTGTCGCCCTCGATATCCGGCAGGCGGGAGATGCCGTGCCGCTGGAGGCAACGATGCAACGCTGACCGGGTCAGATGCGGGATCGACGGCTGCAACGCGTAGAGGCAGTCGTCGAGCGGCAGCAGGGTATGACGGCGGAACGCCACCACCATTGCCTCCTCGGCTTCGGACAGGGTGGTGGAATGAGGGGCCTTCGGCCCGGTCTTCAGATCCTCGACCGTCGCCCGCTTCCGCCATTTCGCAACTGTCTTCGGGTTGATCCCCAGCTCACGGCTCAGCGTCGCGAGCGAAGCTTGCGATCGCTGTATTGCTGCTCGGACGGCGTGCGTGGTCGTGGCGCACCCGTGACGTACCTGTCCCATACGGCTTCCTTCCATTCCAACGAAAGGATCGCACCATCAAACCGTGGGATCAAACACCTAGACAACGCGGCCGCTGCTTACCGAACGTTCCTCAAAAGAGTGGGGCAAAATTTCAATAGCGGCGCGGGATGACGACGCGCATCGATTCATAGCCCTTCACGAAGTTCGAGCGCACCCGCTTGGGCTCCGCGACCACGTTGATCTCGGGAAAGCGCTTCATGATCTCTTCCCACACGATCTGCAGCTGCAATTCGGCGAGGCGATTGCCGACGCAGCGGTGGACGCCGAAGCCGAACGAGATGTGCTGCCGCGGGCGCGCACGATCGATGATGTAATCGTTCGGACGCTCGATCACTTCATCGTCGCGGTTGCCCGACACGTACCACATGACGACCGTGTCATCTTTCTTGATCTGCTGCCCGCGGAACTCGACATCGCGGGTGGCGCGGCGCTTCATGTGCGACAGCGGCGTTTGCCAGCGGATCGTTTCCGACACCATCGACGGCAGCAGCGACGGATCGGCCATCAGCTTGGCATATTGATCGGGGTTCTTGGACAAGGCGTAAACCGAGCCGGTCATCGTGTTGCGGGTGGTATCGTTGCCCCCCACCGTCAGCAGCATCACGTTGCCGAAATATTCCATCGGCGACATGTCGCGCGTCGCGGGATCATGCGCGAGCATCGAGATGAGGTCGCCCGTCGGCTCGGCGTTGACGCGCTCATTCCACAGCTGTGTGAAATAGGCATGATAGTCGCGGAAGATGCCCATCTTCTGCTCGCGTGTCTCGACCACGCCATGCCCTGGCTCGGCGGTGACCACGTCGGACCAATAGGTCAGCTTGCGGCGATCCTCCTGCGGCATGCCGAACAGCGTCGCGAGCGTCATCGCGGTGAGCTCCATCGACACCTTGTCGACCCAGTCGAACTCCTCGCCGATCGGCAGCCCGTCGAGGATCGCGGCGGCGCGCTCGCGGATCAGCGGACCCAGGATCTGGAGGTTGGTGGGCGACACCGCGGGGCTTACCGCCTTGCGCTGCACGTCGTGCTTGGGCGGGTCCATCGCGATGAACATCGCCAGCCCTTCGAGTTGCGGCGTTTCGCCGGGCGCAAGCGGCGGGACCATCATGATCCCCGGCTCCGACGAGAAGGTCTGGTGATCGATGTCGACCGCCATGATGTCGTTATATTTGGTCACCGACCAGAACGGCCCATAAGCGCTTTCGGCAGTGTAATGCACCGGCGCCTCGGCGCGCAGCCGCTCGAAATTCCACCACATCTCGTCGGCGGCAAACAGCTCAGGGCGTGACGGATCCAGCTTGTCGAGCGGGGTCGCGTAAGCGGCGTCGCGGGCGGGATTGGTGGCGGCGAAGGCGGCAGTGGCGGCGGTGCTCATGCGACGGGTCCTTCCAGGATGATGGGGCTCAGTGCTGACTTTCGGGCATGGTGACGACCAGCCCGTCGAGCGCGGGCGTAACCTCGATCTGGCACGACAGGCGGCTGTTGCTTTCCACGTTTTCAGCAAAGTTCAGCATCTCGGCTTCCTGCTCGGTGCGCTCGCCCGTCGCCGCCAGCCAGTCCGGATCGACATAAACGTGGCAAGTCGCGCAGGCGGCGGCGCCGCCGCAATCGGCATCGATCCCGGGCACGCCGTTCTTCACCGCGCCTTCCATCACGCTCCAGCCGTCGGCGACCTGCTGTTCATGACGCGTGCCGTCGTGTTCGACGTAGATGATCGTTGCCATCGCTTCCTCCCCGCCCCATCCCGTCAATGACATGGATGGTTTTTCATATCGCTACAGCTTGTGTCGCTTCAGCCATTACTTGCGGCGTAATCTTTATTGGCAAGCATGACAATAGACGTCGAGCAGCCTGTCCGCCGGCGCCGGCCCGCCGACCAGGTACGCCAGCTTGCACTGGAATGCGCACGACGATTGCTGCTGCAGCACGGACCCAGCGCGATCACGCTCCAGGCAGTGGCAGGTCAGCTGGGCATGACGCATGGCAACGTGACGCACCATTTTGGCAGCGCCAACGGGTTACAAGGGGCGCTGGCGGAGGCGATGATCCGCGATCTGGTCGATGCGGTGCAGGCCGCACTGGCGGGGCTGCGCGCAGGTGAGACCGATGTGCGCGACGTAATTGACCTGGTCTTTGACGCGTTCGACGCGGGTGGTGCGGGGCAGCTGATCGCGTGGCTGGCGTCGTCGGGGCACCGCGACCGGCTGGTTCCCCTTTGTCTGACGGTAGCCGAACTCGCCACGACGCTGGAGCATCCCGCTGTGGACCAGCAAGCCGAGGCGAGGCGTGTGGGAAGGACCATCTCCGCCGTGATCGTGCCGGCACTGGGCGCAGCGCTGCTTGGACGTGAGCTGGCCGGCGCGCTGCGCTTGGGTGACGACGCGTTCCGCGTGCTGGCGACCGATCAGATTTCCACGATCGGCGAGGAACAGCCGCCTACGCTATGAAGGTGGGGTAATCGCAGGAGCGAGCTGCCTGGATCAGCGATGGCCTGAATGCAGGTGGCTGGTCGCCGATAGATGAAGGTGTGGGCTTGCGGCTTTGATGCGGCGCCTGGCTCTCCACCCTTTCTCTATATAGCAGCACAAGTGGTGCGGGCGGTGCACCACTTTTGTTGTTTTATGGCCCTCCCGGCGGGGCGGAGTGCACCTTACCCTCTTAGCAACCACAACAGGACGGGGACGATGGATCAAATCGACGGTGTCCGCCGTCAGCGCCAATGGCACAGATTTGAGGTTGTGATGTAAGGAGGATCTGGGCTTCGTCGTAGTGACGAAGGAACGAAGATGAAGCCCAGATCCTCCAATGCAAAATCGTCGACGAAGGCCCCTGCAGAGCAGGTGGTGAAGGACATCCGGCGCCAGACCCGTCGCCACTTCTCGGCCGAGGACAAGATCCGCATCGTGCTGGAAGGCCTGCGCGGCGAGGACAGCATTGCCGAGCTGTGCCGCAAGGAAGGCATCGCACAGAGCCTGTATTACACCTGGTCGAAGGAGTTCATGAAAGCTGGCAAGCGGCGCCTGGCGGGCGACACCGCCCGCGCTTCGCCTTCAACGATCAGAATGGTGTTGCTGCCGATCGGCTTGCTCTGTCCCACGCCGTCTACTCGTTCACTGTTGCGGCATCTCCAAGCCGCGCTTCCAATTCAAACACCAAACCCTCCGGCCGGTATCGAAGCTGGTGCCCGGCAAGAAACGGGCGCCAGAAGTACCCTTAGGATATTCGAAGGGCAGCCAGTAGGCGCTCAGGCGGTAGTAGCTGACATGGCGTAACCAGTGCTCGGCCCGCACCACGTCGGGGATTGCCATGCCTTCGGCCTGGAGGTGTTGGAGCTGCTGCGCGATCGTCGTCGCGGGTTTTGTGAAGGGGCGTGGCACCCATCCTGCTTAGCAGGGCAAAAAAAGACCCGCCAAGTGTGCATACCCTTGCGGGCAGAGGCCTGGCGGGTTCGATTAACCCCGAGATATGAGCGAAAACCCAACAAAGCAATAACGACTAGCCCGTTTTTGGGGCGGCCCCTTGCAGCAGCTACGATCTGGCCGTTCTTCACCGAATCCAAGCATGAATCGATGAGCTACCATCGAGCATGCTGAGCGGGGTGGGCGTGATCCAGTCGGCGCCCAACACGGGATAAGGTCCGTAGAACAAGTCGCCAAGAGCGCGTCGATAGTGCGCATTCATCCAGCGCCGGCGCCGATGCTCCGGGCCATCGTGGATCATGTGACACCGCTGGCACAGTGCCGCCAGCTGGTGGAGCGTGCTGTCGCTAGGGTCGTGGTTGAGGTGCGCACAGGCCAGCACCACCGGCGTCCACGCACCGTGCACCAGGATGTCCTCTGTCGGCCGTCGCACGCGTCGACCTTGGCCATCGCGCCAGCAATGCCGCTTCCGGTCCCACCATCGTCCATCCCGCATATGGAATACTTTTTGCCCATGGGGGCGCCCGCAATGCTCGCAGCATCCCCCTGCCCGCACGAAGCGCACATGATGCGAGAGCTGGGGCCAGTCGATCGGATACAGGAACACATGTTCGGGACGGATCGGCATCAGGCCTCCCCCTCCGGCGCGTCGGGCTGCGGGGTGGTCAGCATCACGGGGTCAATGCTGCGGCGGTCAGCGCCCGGTAGAGCGTGGCATGGTGACACTTGAGGAGCTTGGCCGCTTCCCGCACCGACGTGCCCTCGCTCACCAACCATTCGCCAAGGGCAATCTGATCGGGGGTGAGCTTGGGCGGGCGGCCGAACCGGACCCCCCTCGCCTTCGCCGCGACCCGCCCGCTGCTGGTGCGCTGGTGGATCAGCTCGCGCTCGAACTCGGCGATGCCGGCGAACACGGTCAGCACCATGCGACCCGCAGGCGAGGTCGTATCCGCCCAAGGCTCGGCCAGCGAGCGCAGGCCGGCGCCGACCTCCTTCAGCTTCTCGGCAATGTCGAGCAGGTCGCGAGTGGAGCGTGCCAGCCGGTCGAGCCGCGTCACCACCACCGTGTCATCGTCGCGCAGCTGCTCGATCATTTTGGCCAACTCGGGCCGATCACGCTTCGCGCCCGACACCTTCTCCTCGAACGCCCGCTTGCACCCCGCCTCCTTTAACGCGGCGCGTTGCAACCGGAGATCTTGGTCATCAGTGGACACACGGGCGTAGCCGATCAGCATGTCGCAAAACTGTATCAGAAAACAAGTATTATGCTATCGACTTTTGCGACGCCAGCGTACGAGAGAATACGAGCGTTGAGGGCGCTGTCGCGAAACTCAGAATATCTGCGACACCAACTAAGCGAATAAGCTACTAAGCGACAAACTACTTTTCGCCCTTTTAGGCTCCAGCAGCCATCGGTTTCCGAGGCCGCCCGCCCTTGCGGCCGTTCTCGCGTGAAGCGGCGATCTTGGCTGCGGTGCGTGACCGTCCTCCTTCGGCACCGAGCTGGCGGGCCATCCATCGCTTCGATCCGAACACGCCCTGCAGGAGCGCGGGCACGTAGAGGTCCGCGTCGAGCCTGGGCCAGTGCAGGCCGAGTCCGGCGGGGCTGATCTCGATTTCGGCCAGGCTGTCCGGCGAGGCATCCGCCAGCCCTTCCGCGAGTTGGGTCGGGAAGGTCAGTTCGACGCCGGTGTTGAGTGCCACGACCACCCGCGAACGCCGCCGGTCATAGCGCGCCGATACGGCATGACCAGCCTCGCGCTTCGCCGCCATGCGCTTCTCCGCCTTCGCCAGATCGCGCTCAGTAATCGCCATGTATCGTCCTCCATTCCGCGCACAGGGCGGCGATTGCGGCCGCCAGGGCATCGGCGACTTGGTTCAGGTCGGCCAGCCTGAACCCATAGCTCTCGCGCAGCTCCGGAGGTCCGCCGGGGCAATGCAGGTTGAACACCGCCTCCCCGTCTGCGCCCTTCACATGGACGTGCGCCGGCCGATGATCATTTGGCCAGATCACGACCCGCAGGCCGTTGATGCGCAGAACGGTAGGCATGGCCGATCCTAGCAGAAACCCAAGCGCTAGGGAATAGTTGCATGGCGGCGCGTCCCTGCGGGACCGCGCTCTATCTCCGCTTGCGCTCCGACCGAGCCGCCATACCGGCGTCTCGTCCCTGCCGGGTGGCGATCGGCTTCACCAGCAGGGGAGCAAAGGGCAAGGCGATCGGCGAGTGCTGGGACAACCGGCGCATCGGCGACGGCCACTTCGAGATATTCATCCGGCCTGACCTCGCCCACGCCCCCGACGCGATGCCGGCGCAGATCGCCGCGATCCTCGCGCACGAGCTGGTCCACGCGGCGGTCGGGATCGCGGCCGGACACGGAAGAGCGTTTAAACGGGTCTCAGTCGGGCTGGGGCTGGTCGGGCCAATGCGCGCCACCACCCCCGGGGGCGCCTTCCTTTCCGCCATTGCACCGATCCTCGCTGCGGTCGGTCCCCTTCCCCATGCCAGACTCGATACAGGCAGCGCGACTACTCGGCCCAGGAAGCAGGCGGTGCGGATGCTGAAATGCGAGTGCTCGACGTGCGGCTATACCGTCAGGACCGCGCGCAAATGGCTGGAGACAGCGGGCGCGCCTTTGTGCCCGGTTGAGGGGCACGGCCCGATGCGCCACGATCCGGTCGGCGACGGAACTGAAGACGAACATGGCTAAGCGACTAAGACCCTTTACGACTAAGCGGCTAAGCTCCATAAGTCGCTTAGCCGCTTAGTAGGAGCAGCAGCTATGCAAGTATGGGCCGTCATCGCGCAAAAGGGCGGGCAATCCAAAACCACCCTCTCAACCGGATTCGCCGTCGAGGCGGCGCGGGAGGGGGCGTCGGTCGTTATCCTCGATGCCGACGATCGCCAAGGATCGGCGCTCTACTGGTCCGAACGCCGCGACGACGACGACGTGATGGTGAAGGACAGCAGCGTTGCCGGTCTGCCGCTCCACGTCTCGCGCGGGCGCAGCAGCGGCAAGATCGACCTCATCATCATCGACACGCCGGCGAACTCCAAGGACATTGCCATGCTCGCAGCCGAGCAGGCGGATTTCGTCATCATCCCTGTCGCGCCGCGAGGGCTGGACGTTCATTCGGTGTTGCAGACTGTCAAGCAGGTGCAGCAGGCAGGCACGCCGTTCGCCGTTATACTGACGCAGGTTCCGCATCAGGGCGGGGAGGGGCAGGAGGCCCATGCCGGCTTCGCAGCGAAGGGCGTGACGATGTTCGACAGCCGCCTCCACTTCCGCAAGGATTTCTACAAGGCCACGCCGCTCGGCAGAACGGCGGCCGAGACGGATCCGGACAGCAAGGCGGCGGCCGAGTTGCGCGCCGCCTATGACGAGGCTAAGCGACTAAGCGGCTTTACGACTAAGCAAGTAAGCGAGGTTGGATGATGGCGAAGAAAACTTCCGCGCTCGCCGGCATCTTCGATGACGAGCCCGAGGCACCGGCACCGGCACCGGCACCGGCATCGGCTCTCGTTGCCGATGCAACTCCCGCGCCGCAGCCTGCCGTCCCGCGTCGGTCGCGGCGTGCGGCGGACACGTCGGCCCCGGCAGCACCTGCCCGGCGCAGCAGCCATCCCGGCAAGAAGCCGGTGCTGATCCACATTCCCGAAGACATGCACCGCACACTGCGCCAGCTCAGCGTCGAGGAGGGCGGGGAGCCCCTTACCGTTATCACCGAGCGGTTGCTGCGCCAGTATCTGGTCCAGCGGGGACACACCAGGTTTGCGCCGTGAGCAAGCGGCGTGATCCCAATCCCGAGTTCGACCTGTTCATTCCGGCGCTCGGTGATCTTCCGCTCAAGGACCAGCGGGAGGTCATGGAGCGCCCGTTCTTCTCGCTCCAGAAGCGCAAGCGGCTGAAGCCGATCGAGTATCGCAGCCCGGATGGCGAGGCCTGGGTGCGCGTCCAGGCCATTCCCGACTACGGCATGGCCACAATCTGGGACGCCGATATCCTGATATGGGCCGCGTCCACGCTCAACCGCATGAAGCAGCAGGGGCTGAACGACCTGCCCCGCACGCTGACAACCACGCCCTACGACCTACTGCGGGCGATCAAGCGCAGCACAGGGGGCAGGGACTATCAGGAGCTGCAAGCTGCGCTCCTCCGGCTCCAGACGACTTCGATCACAACTTCGATCCGCGCGACGAAGCGCCGGCAGAAGGCTGGCTTCAACTGGCTCGACAGCTGGACCTTCGACACCGACGCCGAAACGGAGCAGCCGCGCGGCATGACGCTGACCCTCTCGGATTGGGTCTATGAGGGCATCGTCAACGAGAAGTCGCTGCTCACCATGCACCCCGACTATTTCCTGCTCTCCGGAGGGCTGGAGCGGGCGCTCTATCGTATCGCGCGAAAGCACGCCGGCACGCAGCGCGGTGGGTGGACTTGCCGGGTAGAAGTGCTTCGCGACAAGACCGGCAGCGATGCCCAGCCCAAGGAGTTCAACCGGATGCTTCGGCGGGTGATCGAGGCCGACCAGCTCCCCGACTATGCGATGGAGCTGACCGAGACGACGGACAAAAGCCCGGCCGTGTTGTTCAGGCTCCGCGGCGAGGCCGAGGCACTAGCGCTCGCCGAGAGAATGCGCGCTGAGGAGGAGCGGCGCGCCCGTTTCGACGCCGAGCGCAAGCGGGCCGAGGAAGTCGATGCACAGATGGACCGGCTTGCCGGCCGCCGCTGACTATCGGGGTATCACACACCGCAAGCCCAACTATCGGGGTTTCACACACCGGCCAGCGATGCTGCCTGAACCCTGACATGCTTCGGGCGATGCCGGAGCCACCAGCCAGGCTGTGGATAACTGGCGCGGGAGGCCCCTTTTCGGCTCCAGAATCTCGGGGTTTCACCCACCTTGGCGTCGGGGTATCACCCACCGCACTATCGGGGTATCACACACCGAATCACGGGGTTTCACCCACCGGGCTGTCCGGCAAGCGGTTGATAAACAAAGCAAGATTCCGCTTTTTGAGCGGCTTAACTTGTTTAACGATTCCTATTTAACAGAATCTCTTAACGACAAGGCTCACCCAAAACCGTGGACCTGAGAAGGGCAAGCGGAATTGGCCTACGGCCAATGCGCCTTCGATCCGTGCCGGCTAACACCGCCACCAGAGCGGCCTATCGGCCGCAGGGCTTCCGAAAGAAGCCAAGCGAAACCGGCGGTGTGTGCCTTCAGCGCTCCGCCAGCGGAGATGTGCGGTGAGGCGCTACCTCAAACCTCGCCTTCAATCTTCCCCGGCCGGTGTGTGCGATCACGCCGGATCGAACAGGTCGGCGAACTCGCGCTGGTCATAGTAGCGAACCTTGCCGGCCCAGAGCGGACGTTCGCCCTGGTGCAGCAGCAGGAGCGTGTCGGTCGGCATCCGCATGATTTCATCTGGCATGACGAGCCGCCGCGCCGTGACATGCGTGCTGACGCTTTCCGAGGGACCGGCGCGATTTTCACCCCAGCCCGTGCCGCGCGATGTGCTGAGGGTCGCATATTCCAGCGTCGTGTCCCCGATCGTGCGCGAGAGCATGTCGGCGGTGGCATGGTCGTTGACCCCGAACGTCTGCACCACGCCGGCATTGGACAGGAACGTGCCGGCCCGCTCGCCATAGAGCGCGCGGAGCTGGTGCATGTCCTGGAGGATCGGCCAGAGCTGGAGGCCATAGCCAGCCATCAACCCCATCGCGCGTTCCACCGGCTCCAGGCGGCCGAGCGCCGCGAACTCATCGAGCAGGAACAGCACGGGGCTTGCCGGGCGGGCTGGGGAGCGCGCCATGTCGGTGACGGCCTGCGCGACCAGCAGCCGCAGCCAGCGGGCATAGGTGTCGAGCCGATCGGGCGGCAGGCACAGGAACACGGTGCCGGGCCGCTCCTTCAGGTCCGCGAACCGGAAATCGGACGCCGAGGTGCTTTCGACCAGACGCGGGCTGTCCATGAAGTGGGTGTGGCGCTGCGCCGAGGACAGCACGCCGGCGGCTTCGCGACCGGATTTGCCGAGTTGGCGGTTGGCGGCGCGCGCGATCAGGCCATGCGCGCCGGTGCTCGCCTGCATATCCGCCAGCAGCGCGGCGAAGCCGGCAGGATTGCGAGTGAGCTTGTCGCGCACGGTGGCGAGCGTCGCGCGGGCAGGGGGTTCGTGGACGACGGTGTGCAGGATCACGCCGGCGATCAGCGCCTTGGCTTCCTCGTTCCAGTGCGCCTCGCCCGATTGTCCCGGCGCGTCATGGACCAGTGCATCGGCGATCGTCTGCGCATCTTCCGCGAGGTCCGGGCTTGCGGGATCAAGCTGCGCTAGAGGGTTGTAGCGGGCCGCTGGACGGCCGGAGACGCCGAAGGGGTCCAGGCACCACACAAGGCCCTTCCTTGCCCTCGCACGGGCCGTGACGCGGGCATTCTCGCCCTTGGGGTCGATGCAGACCACCGAGCGGTCGAGCAGCAGCAGATTGGGGATGATCGTGCCGACGCCTTTCCCTGAGCGGGTGGGTGCGATCGTCAGCAGGTGCGCCGCGCCGTCATAGCGCAGCAGCTTGCCGGACTCCTTGGCGCGGCCGATCAGCAGATCCCCGTTCGCCTCCAGCTTGCGCACGTCGGCGCGATTGCCGAAGCGCGCGGAGCCCAGCAGCTCGTTGCGGCGGTTGCCGGCGCGGCTGTTGATCCACCAGGTCGCGCCGATCAGGCCGACCAGGACCAGGAACGACACCGTGCCGGAAATCTGCCCGACGCCGAAGATGCCTTCCAGCCATCGCGCGGTCGCATAGGCCGCGACGAACGCGACGACGATGGCGAGCCGCCAGCTGATCGGCCGACGCCCGCCGATGAGCGGCCCCGCCATCAGCAGGCCCGTTCCAGCGGCGTGATCGCCAGCGCCGGATCGGCATCGGGGTGGCCGAGCAGCTTGAGGATGATCTGCGTGGCGAGGGCAGGGGGCACCGCCTCGTCGCGCAGCATGTCGAACAACACCTCGTCGTCGGCGCTAAGCGTCATGCCCTCGATCGCGAGGTTGGCGCGGGATTCGGCATCGGCTTCGCGCCATTCCGCCACGTCAGCGGGTGTGCCGCGCTTGAAATCCAGTGCGCGAACTTCCGAGCGGATCGCCTCAATATCCAGGACCGCCATCGCCTTTCTCCATCGCTTCGCTTTCCGCGTCGAACGCACGTTTGCCGCGCCGCCTCCATAGCGCGAGCGTGTCGCCGCCATCGTCACCGCGAGCGCGGCCGACCAGCTCCAGCAGCGCGCCATAGATAGTGGCGCGATCGTCGTCGGCGAGATCGACCAGGCCGGCCTTCTGGACGAGGCCGCCCAGCTCGATCAGATGGCGGGTGCGTTCGCGCCGTTGCACGACCCAGCCCCGCGTATCAGCCCGACGCCGCGCCGCTTCCAGACGCTGGATCAGCGCCCGGTTGCGCGTTCCCGCCGTCGCTGTTGCAGCCAGCAGTCCGGCTACCTTTGCGCCCGCGCCGCTGAAAGAAAGCGGAGCCCTTCGCGCGCCACACCTCCTTCGCTTCCGCATTCTTGGACGCGACAGCATCGAGCAGCGCGCCGGCGAGCGTTTCCATGTCGAGCGTATCGGCCCCGGTGGCGGTGACGAGTACCCCAAGCTGTTCGGTGCGGCGCGCCTTGATCGTGCGCGCACGCTCCTCCAGCGCCTTCAGTTCGGCATCGTAGTCCCGCACCTTTCGCATATCTGTTTCTCCCTCAGAAGATCGCGAACACGAGATGAAGCACCGCTGCCAGCTCGGCGGCGGTAAGCGGCTGGTCAATGTGGCCAATCACTGCGCCGGCATCATCTGTAATCTGTCCTTCCACGAAGGTCGCAAGCTGAGGGCCTGACGTTCCGGCATAAACCTTGCCGCGATCGAAGCGAGCGAGTTGCATGCTGCCCATGCCTTTGAACACGCGATCACCAGCAATGTAGAGGAGCTGAATCCGGCCCGAACCGCCGTACACCTTGTCATTGTCGATCGACGCGATCTGCGTGTCACCGTCACCCTTGAGCAAGCGCAAGCCGTGGATCGTGGCGACAGGTGCCTCGCCTGCTTCCCTGCAAATCCGGATCATCGTCATATTGCCTTCCTTGAAGGATAGCATGCCAGCCTCACGGAGTGACGACAAGTCAATCAACAGGAACGAAGTGAGTGATGAGTGCGCGCTTATACGTCGTTGCCGACGTGCGCTAAGAAGTGCATCATGGAGGTCGCGATGGCGATCTATCATTTCAGCGCCAAGGTCATCAGCCGCGCGAAGGGCTCCAGCGCCGTCGCGTCCGCTGCCTATCGCTCGGCATCGCGGTTGTTCGATGAGAAGCTGAACCGCCATCACGACTTCTCGAACAAGGCCGGCGTCATCCACTCCGAAGTGCTATTGCCGCAGGGCGCGCCGGAGCGTTTAAACGACCGCACCGCGCTCTGGACCGAAGTCGAGGAAGGCGAGAAGCGCAAGGATGCTCAGCTTGCCCGCGAGGTCGAGTTCTCGATCCCGCGCGAGATGAACGAGAAACAAGGCGTCGCGCTCGCCCGTGATTTCGTCGCCGAGCAGTTCGTGAAGCGCGGGATGGTCGCCGACCTCAACGTGCATTGGGACAAGGCGAAGGACGGCAGCCCGAAGCCGCACGCCCATGTCATGCTGTCGATGCGCGACGTGGGACCGGACGGGTTCGGGCAGAAGAACCGCGACTGGAACGGCACCGAGCTGCTTAAGGAATGGCGCGAGGCGTGGGCGGCCCATGTCAACTTGGCGATGGCCGAGCTGGGACTGGAGGGGCGGATCGATCATCGCTCCTATGAAGACCAGGGCATCACGCTGGAGCCGCAGCACAAGATCGGCCCGGCGGGAATGCGCCGGCTCGATCGCGGCGAGGATGCCGAGCGCGCCGAGGATCACCGGCGGATCGCGCGGGAGAATGGCGAGAAGATCGCGGCCGACCCGCGCATCGCGCTCGACGGTATCACACGGCAACAGGCGACCTTCACCACCCGCGATCTTGCTACGTTCGCCTTCCGTCATTCGGACGGCAAGGAGCAGTTCGACCAGGTGATGGCGGCGGTGCGCGCCAGTCCCGAGCTGGTGGCATTGGGCATGGACGGGCGCGACCAGGAGCGGTTCACGTCCCGCGAGATGATCGCCACGGAGGCGCGTCTGGAGAAGGCCGGCGACGAGCTGGCGCGACGCGACGGGCATGGCGTGTCCGAGCGGCACCGTGTCGGTGCGCTGGGGGCTGCCGAGGACCGCGGGCTGGTGCTGTCGGGCGAGCAGCGCCACGCCTTCGATCATATCACCGAAGGCCGCGGGCTGGCGTCGGTCATCGGCTATGCCGGCACCGGCAAGTCGGCGATGCTGGGGGTCGCGCGGGAGGCATGGGAGCGCGAGGGCTATCAGGTGCGCGGGGCGGCGCTGTCCGGGATCGCCGCCGAGAATCTGGAGGGCGGATCGGGCATCCGGTCCCGCACCATCGCCAGCCTCGAACATGGCTGGGCGCAGGGACGCGACCAGCTCACCCGCAACGACGTGCTGGTGCTGGACGAGGCGGGCATGATCGGCACACGCCAGATGGAGCGGGTGTTGTCCCATGCCCGCGACGCCGGCGCCAAGGTGGTGCTGGTGGGCGACCCCGAGCAGTTGCAGGCGATCGAAGCCGGCGCGGCGTTCCGGTCGATCGCCGAGCGCCACGGCGCGGCGGAAATCACCGAGGTCCGCCGGCAGCGCGAGGACTGGCAGAAGGATGCGACGCGCGCACTTGCCACGGGCCGCACGGCCGAGGCGATCCACGCCTATGATGACCGTGGCATGGTTCACGCGGCCGACACGCGAGAGCAGGCAAGGGCCGAACTGGTGGATGGCTGGGATCGCCAGCGTCGGGCCGATCCCGACCAGACCCGGATCATCCTCACCCACACCAACGCCGAGGTCCGCGAGCTGAACGGGGAAGCGCGCGACCGGCTGCGCGCGAGCGGTGAGCTGGGCGAGGACGTGGCGTTCGCGGCCGACCGTGGTGCCCGTGACTTCGCGGCCGGCGACCGGCTGATGTTCCTGCGCAACGAGCGGTCGCTGGGGGTGAAGAACGGCACGCTGGGCACGATCGCGCACGTCACGCCGGAGGGCATGACTGTCCGCCTCGATGGCGGGCGCGAAGTGACGTTCGCGGCGAAGGAATATGCCCATGTCGATTATGGCTATGCGGCGACCATCCATAAATCGCAGGGCGTGACGGTCGATCGCGCGCATGTGCTGGCGACGCGGGGGATGGACCGGCATGGTGCCTATGTCGCCTTGTCCCGGCACCGCGAGGGCGTGCAGCTCCACTATGGCCGCGACGACTTCACCGATCAGCGCCAGCTCGCCCGCGTCCTGTCGCGTGACCGCGCCAAGGACATGGCCGGCGACTATGCCGCGCCGTCCGACAATGACTGGGCACGCGCCTTCGCCGAGCGGCGTGAGATCCGGTTCGCGGAAGTCGCGCGAGAGATCGCCGCCAAGGTGCGCGACAAGGCCAAGGGCATATTCGACGGCTTCCGGCCCCGGGCACCGGAGAAGGCGTCCGCGCCGGAACGGGAGCCCGCAACCGGCGGCAAGCCGGACCAAGCCAAGGCAATCGAACGCTATGCGCGCGCCACGGCCGATATAGGCCGGATGCGCGCCAAGGGCCTGCCGGTTCTACCCCATCAGGAGAGCGCGTTGCGCAAGGCCGGCGAGGTGCTGGACGCGAACCGGCCCTATGCCGCGCGCGACCTTGCTTCCGCGCTCAGGCGCGATCCCAGGCTGGTCGAGCAGGCCGCCGGCGGCAACACCGGCGGAGCGGTGCGCGCGATGGCCGAGGAACAGCGCGTGCGGCTCGACCCGGAGGCGCGTGCCGAACGTTTCGTGGAGAGTTGGCGGGGTCTGGCGCGCGAGCGAGCGGGCGGCGACCAGGCCCGGTCCGACAAGGCCGTCACGCGCATGGGCGCGATGGCCGAAGGCCTGCGCCGCGATCCCGAGCTGGCGAAGGCGCTGGAGCGCCGCGCGCCCGAGCTGGAGCTGAAACTGGAGCGCGGCCGAAGCATCGAGAAATCGCTGGAGCAGTCGATCGGGATCGGCCGTGAGCGCGACAGGGGCATGAGCCGATAAGGGAAGACGTGATGGCGGATGATGAAGGGCCGAGTGAAGCCGCGCAGGCGTTTCAGGAGCTGCGCGCGGAGGTGACTCTGATGCGCCGTGCCGTCGAGCGTCTGACGGCCGAGCGCATGGAGGTGCCCGAGGCGCCCGATTATTCCGAAACGCTGGGTGTCATCGCCAACAACATCACAGCCACCGCGCAGCGGGTCGATATGCTGGTGAAAAGCCCGATGCTGGCGATGACGCCGGAGCAGTTCGCGGGACGGATCACCGCGGCGGCAAGCACGGCGCGCCAGGAAGACCGGCAGACGATCGCCACAGCGCGCACCGGCCTGGAGGACGTGACGCGCCAGCTTCACAGCTATGTCGTGTCGGCGCGGCGTGGCGATGAGCAGAACCGCTGGCTGATGTGGAGCGCGATCGGCGGTGTGGTGTTCGGCATGATGATATGGGCGGTGTTCGCCGGCGTCGTTGCACGTGCCGTGCCCTCGAGCTGGCAATGGCCGGAAAAGATGGCGGCACGCTCGCTCGACCTGCCGATGTGGGAAGGCGGTCAGCGTCTCATGCGGACCAGCGCGCCTGACGCTTTTGCCAACATCGCCGCAGGTGATCGGATCGTCACCGCTAACCGGCAGGCGCTGGAGGCGTGCCGGAAGCGCGCGGATAAGGCGCGAGAAGCGGTGCGCTGCACGATCAAGATCGAGCCCGAGGCGATGCGTTAGGATGGCGGACACCCTCACCCCGGCAGGCCGCTCCGAGCGCATGAGCCGCATTCGGGGCAAGAACAGCAAGCCCGAGATGCTGGTGCGCCGCATCGTGCATGGCATGGGCTACCGCTATCGGCTTCACGACAAGCGTCTACCCGGTAGCCCCGACCTTGTGTTTCGCGGCCGGAAGAAAGTCATCTTTGTCCACGGATGTTTCTGGCATCGTCATCCCGATCCGAATTGCAAACTGGCGCGAATGCCAAAATCCCGCCAGGATTTCTGGGGACCGAAGCTGGAGGGCAACCGCGATCGAGACGAGCGCAATCGTGCGATGCTGGACCGAGAGGGCTGGCGGGAGCTGGTTGTCTGGGAATGCGAATGCGGGCAAACGGAACACTTGAAGAACAAAGTACGTGGATTTCTCGATGACGACCAAGGAAACGCCCATGCGGGCCATTGAGCTATTTGCCGGCGCCGGCGGGCTGGGCATGGGGATCAGCAAGGCGGGATTCCGTCCCATGCAGGTGGTCGAATGGGATCGCTGGTGCTGCGATACGATTCGAGAGAACCGCAAGGTAAAGGCGGGTGGTATTAGCCATTGGCCATTGCCGACCGAGGGTGACATTCGAGCCGTCGATTTTCGCCATCACGAAGGCAAGATCGACCTTGTGACGGGTGGCCCGCCTTGCCAGCCATTTTCCCTTGGCGGGAAGCATCGAGCACATGCGGACGCGCGTGACATGTGGCCCGAAGCCGTCCGGGTCGTGCGTGAGACGCGCCCGCGGGCGTTCGTGTTCGAGAACGTAAAGGGGCTGACCAGGGCGAGCTTCGCCACCTACCTTGCTCATATCGTCCACCAGCTCACCTATCCGGAACTCACGTTGCGGCCGGGTGAGACGTGGATGGAGCACATGGCGCGCCTAGAGCGTCATCACACCGCCAAGGGCAGCTCGGATGAGCTGCGTTACAACGTCGTGTATCGGGTGCTCAACGCAGCCAATCACGGGGTTCCGCAACGTCGTGAGCGTGTCGTGTTCGTCGGCTTCCGCGCGGACCTTGGCATTGAATGGTCCTTCCCGGAGGCAACCCACTCGCTCGAAGCGCTGCTATGGGAGCAGGTACGAACGGGTGACTATTGGGAGCGGCACGAGATCGCCAAGCGCGACCGGGTGCTTGATCCACGCTTTCGCGCACGCGGCATGACGCTATTGGAGAAGCCTGCGGACAAGCCGTGGCTGACTGTGCGGGACGCGATCGGAGACCTTCCTGATCCCGAGCTTCAGCCGGAACTCGCGGCTTCCTGCCTCAATCATCGATTCCAAGGTGGCGCCCGCAGCTATGTGGGCCACACTGGTAGTCCGCTTGATGAACCAGCCAAGACGCTCAAGGCGGGCGTTCACGGCGTCCCGGGAGGCGAGAACATGCTTCGTCGCGCCGATGGCAGCGTGCGCTATTTCAGCGTCCGGGAGAGTGCCCGGCTACAGACCTTCCCTGACAAGTACCGCTTTCATGGCTCATGGACTGAGTCCATGCGCCAGCTCGGCAACGCCGTTCCGGTGAAGCTCGCGCAGGCCGTTGGGGAGAACGTGGCGAGGCATTTGACCGCCGCATGAGTCGTAAACCCACACCCGCGCCGTCGCCGATCGCCGAACTGCGCGCGAATCTCGACCAGCTCATCGAACAGACGACCTCGACCACCCTGTCGGCATCGCGGAGACGCACGCTTGAGAAGGAAATCCGGGGTGTCATCGAGGAGCTGGGCTCTTTTCTGAACACGCTGGACCCGATCCGGCAGCCTTCGGCGGTGTTTGATCCCAGCAATCCCAAGGTGGTGGGGCGGTTCGTCTCGCTCGCGCTGGTCGCGCAGCAGCGTCACCCGTTGGCCGAGATACCGCGGTTCTATGGCTCCGGAACCTACGCCATCTACTACAACGGTCCATTTCCGCTGTATGCGCCCATCAGCGGAAGCGAGACGCCGATCTACGTCGGCCAGGCCGCGCCCGCGATCAACAATGCCCGTACCCCGCTGGAGCAGGGGCCGCGGCTTTGTGGGCGTCTTTCAGACCACCGTAAGAACATCGGTACGGCCATCACCACGCTCGACCTTGCCGACTTTCAGTTCCGATCGCTGGTCGTTCAGAGCGGCTGGGAGACGGCGGCCGAGGATTACATGATCCATCTGTTTCGGCCGATTTGGAACAGCGAGACGAACATCCTCTATGGCTTGGGCAAACACGGGGATGACGCAACCACCCGGGCCAACAAGCGCTCGCCCTGGGACACGCTACATCCCGGTCGGAAATGGGCGGAAAAGTCCAAGGAAGATGCCAAGTCGCCGGCGACGATCGAGACGGAGCTAAGCCGGCACTTCGAGGAACACCCGGTGTTCCCAGACCTTGAGCATGTCCTAGCTAGCTTCCTAGACGAGTTGCGGCAGGTCTAGGTGTTTGATCCCACGGTTTGATGGTGCGATCCTTTCGTTGGAATGGAAGGAAGCCGTATGGGACAGGTACGTCACGGGTGCGCCACGACCACGCACGCCGTCCGAGCAGCAATACAGCGATCGCAAGCTTCGCTCGCGACGCTGAGCCGTGAGCTGGGGATCAAGGCTGACAGGCGGACAGCGTGGGAGTTCCTAGAACACCTGCTGAAAGCCGTACCCTACCGCATCCACACCATCCTGACGGACAATGGCATTC
>NZ_FNZB01000016.1:0-8735 GCF_900109205.1 Sphingomonas sp. OV641
ATCGTCATCGGCACGTGGAGCACGCTGGCGCTGATCGCCGCGCTCGCCATGCTGATCATGATCCCGTTCGCGCTCGACGAGGTGATTGCGATGGGTCAGTTCCTTCTCTGGGCGCGCCGGCAAGGCAAACCGCTGATCCGCACCTTCTTCCAAGGCGACGCGATCGCGGCCGGCGGAGAGGACACCTCGGACGCGATGGCCTCGCCAAGCACCTTCTGGGCGGACGCGAAGAAGGGTCTGACCCTGCCATGGACGCTGACTGCGAGCATCGTCATCGGCGTCCTGCTGATGCTCACCCGGGTATTGTTCGGCACGGAACGCGGGATGGCGAACAGCGATCACGTTGTGGGTGCGCTGGTCATCACGGTCGCGATCATCGCCACAGCGGAGGTTGCCCGCGTGCTGCGGCTGATCAATGTCGCGTTCGGAGCCTGGCTCGTGGCCGCGCCTTTCCTCCTGGACGGCGTTGGTCACCTTGGTGCCGTGGCCTCGGTCGTAGCGGGCATTGCGCTCGTCGGCCTCAGCTTTCCAAGGGGGAAGCGCAGCGCCGAGCATTATGCAGGCTGGGACAAGTACGTGATCTGAAAGTATCCTCGATCACTGCTGGCTCCATTGCGGACCTTGATCGCGCATCGCACCGTCTCGCGTGCCTTCGTCGCCGCTTTCTTGCGTCGTTCAATCGGGACCGGTTCACGGTCACGATCTGTCGCCGGCGACGATCGCCCGTTGACGCGGCGATGTTCATCATCGGCTGCCTTGGTGATCGCGCCCTCCGCCCAATACTGCTAATGAGAGCTGTTCGCATAGTGCGCGACGAGTAAAGCTTGGAGACGATCACCCATATGCCGTCACTTCGGGTCGCGCTGATTAAGCCTGCACTCGCGCTGGTCGCGTCGCTTATGCTGCTGTTGATTCCCGCTGCGGCGACGGCCGATCCCGGCGACGTGCAAACCGCTTGGCGTCTGCTCGATTATATGGCGGTCGATTATGGCGGTGCGGTCGCCAACGGCGCGGTCACAAGTGCGTCCGAATACGCGGAGATGACGGAGTTCGCCGCAGGCGTGTCCACCCGCCTGCGCGCGCTCCCTGCGACACCTGAGCGGCAATCCCTGATCCAACGGGCTTCGCAGCTCCAAGGCGTGATTGCCCGCAAGGGCTCGGCCCAACAGGTCGCGGCGCTCGCCTACGGGCTCGCCGCCGATCTGCTCAAGGCCTATCCGGTTCCGCTCGCCCCGGACAAGACACCGGACATCTCCACAGCAGGAGCGGTTTTTCGACAATCCTGCGCGTCCTGCCACGGCATGACAGGCAACGGGCACGGTCCCGACGCCGCCAAGCTCGACCCGCCACCGATCGCCTTTACTGATGCCGAGCGAGCGCGCCAGCGCAGCGTGTTCGCGCTCTATCAGGTGATAAGCCAAGGCATCGACGGAACCGCGATGCAGAGCTTCGTCGATCTGTCTAGCGATCAGCGCTGGGCGCTCGCGTTCCGCTCCGGCAGCTTCGCCTCCACCGACGCACAAGCGGTCGAGGGTGAGCGGCTGTGGAAGTCGGACGCGAGCTTGCGGGCACGAATTCCCGACCTGAAAACCCTGGTCGCGCTCACCCCCGCCGCGCTTGCGGGCAGCATCGGGCAGGTGAAAGCCGACGCGGTGCTCGCCTATCTGCGTCGCCACCCCGATCAGGTGATGCAACAAGCCCCAAGCCCGCTCGCCGTGGCGCGCGCCAAGCTTGCGCAAAGCCTCGCCGCGTTCCAGCGCGGCGACCGGCGCGCTGCAAAGGAACTGGCGCTGTCCGCCTACCTCGACGGGTTCGAGCCGATCGAACCGACGCTCTCGGCGCGCGACCCGAACCTCATGTCCCGGATCGAAGGCGCGATGGGAGAATATCGCGCCGCTGTGGAGAGCAGCACGTCAGCCGATGACGTGACCGAACGAGTGGCAGTGCTGGGCGGCCTGTTCGATGATGCCGAGGCCGCGCTCGCGCCCGACGCCGCGACGCAGGCGTCCACCTTCTTGGGAGCCTTCACGATCCTGCTGCGCGAAGGGCTGGAAGCTCTCTTGATCGTGGTGGCCATGATTGCGTTCCTCCGCAAAGCGGAGCGGCCGGAAGCCATGCGCTATGTGCATGGTGGCTGGGTCGGCGCGCTCGTCGCCGGCGGGATTACCTGGGCGGTTGCCACCTATGCGATCGGTATAAGCGGCGCGAGCCGGGAACTGACGGAAGGGTTCGGCTCGCTGTTCGCGGCCGTGGTCCTGCTCTCGGTCGGAATCTGGATGCACGGCAAGGCACAAGCTGATCAATGGCAACGCTATATCCGCGAGAAAATGTCACGGGCGCTATCGGGCGGGTCGGGATGGTTCCTGTTCGGGCTCGCATTCCTGGTTGTCTATCGGGAGGTATTCGAGACGATCCTTTTCTACGCCGCGCTCTCGACACAGGGGAACACCGCGATGCTGCTGGCCGGGGCCGGCGCAGCGATCAGCCTTCTCGCCGTCATCGCCTGGGCAATGCTCCGCTACAGCCGGACGCTGCCGATTACGCAGTTCTTCCGCTACAGCTCATGGCTGATGGCCGCTCTGACGGTCGTGCTGGCCGGTAAGGGAGTCGCTGCTCTCCAAGAGGCGGGGATCATCGACATAGCGCCGCTCGCCAGCGTGCCACGTATCTCGATGTTGGGCCTGTTCCCGACATTTCAGTCGGTGCTGGCACAACTCCTGATGCTTGCCGCGATCATGATCGGGTTCGCCTGGAACCGCCGCGCCAAGCCGCGGACGGGCGGGCCGCTAGCCTAGCGGCAGGGCAGGTGACGCCCCTCTCTAAAGCGTTGCTGCCAACCCTGACCGTGCATAGCACCGTCTCACGCGCCTTGGCTCGCAATGTAACGGGAGGGCGGCGGGGAAAGCGCCGCCCTCGGGCCATTTACGCGGCCATCTTGTCGCAAGCGTCGGCGCACTTGCGACACGCGGCGACGCAATCCTCCATGCCGTCCAGCCCTTCGCAGCTCGACGCGCACGCCCGGCAAATCTCGGCGCACTCGCGGCAGATATGCCGGTGGTGCTCGGACTTGCGCGCCATGAAGTCGATCGCGACACTGCAAATCTGAGCACAGTCCAGCATCAGCTTCATGTGCTGAGGCTCGGCGTGTCGCCCGCCCGCCTCCAGGCAGTGATTCATCGCCATGTGAAGGCAGGTGATGTGGCATTCATGGCAGGCGTCGATGCACGCCTTCATCTCGGGATCGATCTGATGCATTGTCTTTCCTTCCATATGCGCCCCCCTCCCCTTGTATATACGCGGTACTTGGCGCTATCCCTCGCCGCGGTTTGGACTTCACCGTCCTTACGGCTCGGACCATCGTCCAAGGTCAACCCTTTTCTTTAGCGCAACGCAGACTCACATGTTCCACTCCGATCGCAAGATCGGGCAATCCGGTCGATCTCCGCCCGCGCAGCGACGCGCCAGATCTTCGAGCGACTTGCGCATCGCTCGGAGCTCGTGCTCCTTGCGCTCCATCTCCGCGGCTCGTGCAAGCGCGAGGGCCTTGACCTCACCACTCGCCCGATCGCCGTCCTGCCACAGCGCGACGAGCTGGCCGATCTCCGAAATTGGAAAGCCCAGATCGCGTGCGCGGCCGATGAAGCGCAACATGTGGACTTCGCGTTCGTCATAGTCGCGGTAGCCGGAATCACGCCGCGTGGCCTTCGGAATGATGCCGATCGCCTCATAATGGCGGATCATCCGCTGGCTGACGCCCGAAGCTTTGGCCGCCTGTCCTATATTCACGTATCGCCTCCTCAAGCCGCTGTCGGACGCCAACGGCGAAGCGTCAGAGCATTGGCGACGACGCTGACACTCGACAGCGCCATCGCCGCGCCGGCGATCACCGGGCTTAGATACCCGAACGCTGCCAGCGGGATGCCGACCAGGTTGTAGATGAACGCCCAGAACAGCCCCTGGCGGATCTTGGAATATGTCCGTTTGGAGATGTCGATCGCGTCCGCGACCAGGCGCGGATCGCCCCGCATCAGCGTGATGCCCGCTGCGTGCATCGCAACGTCTGTTCCGGTTGACATGGCGATGCCGACATCTGCTGCAGCGAGGGCAGGGGCGTCGTTGACGCCGTCCCCGACCATCGCGACCGTGCGGTCCCCGCCCCGCAATGCTGCTACCGCATCCGACTTTCCTTCCGGCAGGACATTGGCAACGAAATCGTCGATGCCGAGCTTGGCCGCCGCTGCGCGGGCGCTTCCCGCATTGTCTCCGGTCAGCATCACGCTGCGTATGCCACGGCCATGCAGCGCCGCCACGGCAGCAGCGGCGGAAGCCTTGACCTCGTCGCCGAACGCCAGAAGGCCGAGAAGGCGGCGTTCGGGCGCGCGTTCCGCGACCCAGGAGACCGTCCGTCCCTCGGCTTCCAGCCTGGCCGCCTCACTCGCCAGCGGTGTCATCACGATAGCTTCGTCGTCCATCAAGCGCGTGCTGCCGAGGATCAGGTTGCGGCCGTTGACGTCTGCAGCAACCCCGCGGCCGGGCAGGCCGCGCATCCCGTTGGCGCGGGCGGGTTCGACGCCTTCCGAGCTGGCCCACGCCAAGACGGCCCGGGCGAGCGGATGCTCGCTTCCAGCCTGAAGCGCCGCGGCGAGCGCGATCAGCTCGGCGCGTTCGGCCCCCTCGGCCGGCAGTGCGGCCAGCAGCGAGGGCTTGCCCTCGGTCAGCGTGCCGGTCTTGTCGAACGCGACGATGTTGATGCGGTGCGCGGTCTCCAGCGCCTCCGCGTCCTTGATGAGGACACCGGCCCGCGCGGCAACGCCCGTGCCGGCCATGATCGCGGTCGGCGTGGCCAGGCCGAGCGCGCACGGACAGGCGATGACGAGCACCGCGACCGCGTTCAGGATCGCGACTTCCACTCCGGCGCCGGCGATCAGCCATCCGGCGAGGGTAAGCGCGGCTATGACGAGGACGATTGGCACGAACACGGCGCTGACCTTGTCGACGAGCCGCTGGATCGGAGCCTTGGCGCCTTGCGCGCTTTCGACCAGGCGCACGATGCGGGCGAGGGTGGTCTCAGCCCCCACCGCCGTCGTCTCGACCAGGATGAGCCCGTCCGCGTTGATCGATCCGCCGGTCACTGGGTCTCCAGCGGCCTTGGCGACCGGAAGGCTCTCTCCGGTGAGCATGGATTCATCGACATGGGTCGCTCCCTCGATCAGTCGTCCATCGACGGGGATGCGCTCCCCGGGCCGGACGCGGACGCGGTCACCCGAGCGCACCTCCGCCAGGGCAATCTCTCGTTCGCTGCCGTCGGTGCCGACAACGCGAGCCTGGTCGGGCCGCAGCGCCATCAGCGCGCGGATCGCCTCTCCGGTCTGACGCTTGGCGCGGCCTTCGAGCCATTTGCCGAGCAGGATAAGGGTGATGACGACGGCCGAAGCCTCGAAGTAATAATGCGCATCCATGCCGTGCATCGGCGCGAACAGCAGCTGGTAGAGGCTGAGCCCGTAGGCGGCCGATGTGCCGATCGCGACCAACAGGTCCATGTTGCCGGTTCGGGCGCGCGCGGCCTTCCAACCCGCGCGATAGAAGCGCGCGCCCAGCCAGAACTGCACGGGCGTCGCGAGCAGCAGCTGGATCCAGCCCGGCACCGCCACCTCGATACCGAACGGGGCCAGCAGCATCGGAACGACCAGCGGCAGCGACAGCGCCGCGGCGATCAGCACGTGGCGGAGCTCTCTTGTTGCGGCTGCGTCGCGGCGGGCGTCCTCGGCGCTTCGTTCCGCCTCCGCCGATCCGGTGCGCGCGAATGCGGTGTAACCAGCGCTTTCGACGGCCTCGACCAAGACATAAGTGGGGACGCCACCCACCGTTTCGATCCGCGCCGTCTCGGCTGCCAGGTTGACACTCGCGGAGCGGACGCCGGGCACTTTCAGCAGCGCCTTCTCGACCCGGCCGACACATGAGGCGCAGGTCATGCCCGTGATCGTCAACTCGGTCGTTTGCGTCAACGGGGTGTAGCCCGCCGCAAGAACCGCATCGGCTACGGCAGCGACATCGGATCGTCCATCGACGAACTCGACGTTCGCGCGCTCCGTCGCGAGATTGACCGAGACGCCGGCGACGCCCGGCACCCCGGCGATGGCGCGCTCCACCCGCCCGACACACGTCGCGCAGGTCATGCCATCGATGGCCAGCGACAGCCTGTCTTCGCTTCTCGCCTGTGTCTGCATTGGCAGCTGCGCCGGGGCGCTCATGGTCGTCTCCACTACTGAGTCGATGGCCTTATCGTCCCTCACATCGTGTCAAGGTCAACAGCTAAATACACCCCTTGACCCTGACACAGTGTCAAACCCCACATCTGCTTCATCCACCTCATGGAAGAACGAAGATGATCGATTTCAAAGTTCAGGGAATGACCTGCGGAGGCTGTGCGCGCGGTGTGACCAGCGCGCTTCAGCGCGTCGATGCCAAGGCCGTCGTCAACGTCGACTTGGCGAGCAAGACCGTTTCGGTAAACTCGACGGCCGATGTACAGCAACTCAAGCGGGCCATAGAGAAGGCCGGCTTCGCGGTGACGCAATAGAGAGCCCTATTTTGCCTGAGGGCTTTCGGGGCGGGCGCGTAAAAGGATTGTGTGTTGATCCGCACGCGCCCGCCTCGCGATCATAAGTGCACCGGCCTGAAACGGTCATGACACCGGCTGAAGCCTCAAAAGTCCGCGTTGTTACTTTATGGGGCGGGCGCGACCTTGACGGTGCATCGCACCGTCTCACGGGCTTTCGCAGCAGCTTCTACGCACCTTTCAATCGCTTCGCGATTAACCGTCACGATTCTGTCGGCCGCGACGATCCCACGGAACGCGGTCGGGCTGGCGCTCTGCATTAGGCGCTGCCCTGCTTCCCAACGTGGTAGGCCGAGCGTTCACGCCGCGATGCGCTGCGCCATCTGCTTGGGCGTCATCGCCATGACCGGGGCTTTGGAAAGAATATGGACAACATGGTCGATGCGGCCGGTCGCCGTGTCCACGCCCTGCTGAAGCACGCCAAGCGCCTTGCTGTAGTCGGGCACGTTGATCGCGCGGCGCGCTCGGCCGCCAAGCCCTCCACGGCACGGCGTAGCAATGCCAGCTCACGGTCCTGACCTTCTATCGCGGCACGCAACCGGTCGAACGCGCGGGCCTGGTCCTGCTCGGGCCGGGCATGGTCGCCCGCCATGTCCCTTGCCCCGGTCGCGCGACAGGGCGCGGACGAGCTGGCGCTGGTCGGCGAAGTCGCGCGGCCGTAATGGAGATGCACGTCGTCGCGATGCCGCGACATGCCGACATAGGCGCTGTGCCGGTCCATGCCGGGGGTGGCGAGGACAGGGGCGCGATCGACCGTCACCCCCTGCGATTTATGGATGGTGGCGGCATAGCCATGATCGACATGGGCATAATCCTTGGTGTCGAACGCGACACCGCGCCCGTCATCGAGGCGCACCGCCATGCCCTCGGGCGATACCCGCTCGATCGGGCGAGCGTGCCGTTCTTGACCCCCATGCCCCGTTCGTTGCGAAGGAACATGATGCGGTCGCCGGTCGCGAACTGGCGTGTCCCCCGCTCGGCCTTCACCGTCACGTCGCCGCCAAGGTCGTCCGACGAACGCCCAGCGCCAGCGCGGCGATCAGGTAGCGCATACAGATCTTGGTCGAAGCATCGTTGGCGGTCCCGTCCGATTGGAGCGGGACCATGCGGTTATTGAGCAGGCTTGCCCATTTTGCGGAGCATCGCATTCAGGGTCGCGATTTCGCGGTTCTGGCTTGTGATGGCTTTCTGCGCCTCGCCCCGGACCTCTGCATTCTGGGAACTGCGAAGCGCAATCTGCGACATCGCGACCGCACCGCGGTGATGCTCGATCATCTTGCGAATCCACGTCTCGCCGGCATCGGCTCCCTTCGCCGCCATCATCTTCTGGTGCATGTCCATCTCGGCCGGGCCGTAGGGGTTGGCCGCGGTTGGCTGCATCATCTTGGAATGATCCATGCCTTGATGGTTCATGCCCTGATGCCCCGCCTGCTGGGCTAGGGCCGGGGTAGCGAGCAAGGCAAGGGTCGCCAGCACGGGTACAATACGCAGCTCGATCTCCTCGGGTCGTGTCAATTTTCTACGCGCCGGAAGCGCGCCCCCCTCATCCGCCGAAGCGATAATCGTTGGGTGGCTTGTCCTATCAGTCGCGCTTCGGTTCAAAGCCGGGGAAGAATGGCCTTCATCTGATCGATCTCGCGGCGCTGCCCCTTGATGATTTCGCCGCATAGCGCTTTCAACTCGGGATCACGGAGCGACGCCTCTTGGCACATCAGGATCGCGCCCGAGTGATGCGGAATCATCGACCGCGTGAACGCCCGGTCTCCGATCGTCGTCTGCGTCCGGATCAGCGCGTAGCTGCCGAGGAAGACCGCGATCGAGCCGATAATTAGTGCGCTGTTCGCCGCCCTGGAAGGAAACATATGGCGCATGGCGAGGATCATCGCGACTACCATCGGCGCGACCATCATCAGCGTCATATAGAACATATTCAGGTTGTTGTAGAAGCTGCCTAAACTGTCGATCATCACGAACATAACGAAATACATGATGATGCCGCTGACGACGGTCTGCACCGCCAAGCTCACATATGCGTTCTTCATCATCGCTACTCTCCCGTGTTGATGCCGCCCGCCCGCATAAGTGCGCCGCGCCGTGTCGCGCGTCGCCGGACAGC
>NZ_FNZB01000016.1:8903-14370 GCF_900109205.1 Sphingomonas sp. OV641
CTGCAGTTCTAGGATACCAAACGGCCCGCGCACGCTTTCTGGACGGTCAACAGCTTGGCGTAGAAGAAGGTGCGTACCCGCGCGGTGTGCCGTTCGGTGAGAGTCGCAAACAGACCACAGGCAAAAACTGCAAGTGCGAGCGTAGCGCCAACAAGTGCGATGTTGCCCGCCGTTGGTGGTAAGCGCTCAGAGCCCACTAACAACGCTGCGGCGAATGCCATGATTGGAAAGTGCATGGCATAGAGTGAAAAGCTGGCTTTTGCTCCATAACCGGCGAACGGTCGCAACCAGCGCGGCGTTGGCGGATTCGCTCGTAGCAATATATATAGAAAAAGTGCGAATGCGCCCGCCAGTGCCAGTTCAAGGCCCTCCAGTCCGACAACCCGCACAACGATAAGTATTGCCGGTAATATGCTGCTCGCAATGATCAGCCAGGTGCGGCCAATCGGTGATCGGGGAAAATCGGTCAGATGCGTTTTGGTCATACCATGAAGCGCAGCACCACAAAGCCAACAAGCAAAGCCGATCAGCATGAATGGCGTAATCCAGGCCAGACCGATAAAAATTAAGAAGATTGACGGGCGACGTTGCCTCCAACTGACGACAATGGCCGGAAACCAGATGTAAAACCAGAATTCATAAGCGAGGCTCCAAAGTGGTCCGTTAGTGCCGAACGGCGCAACCACGATGCCCTGCAAGAAGAGAATGTTGCCTAGCAGCACATGCCACTCGAGCGCGCCGACGACATCCTTGCGCAGCACGTAAGTCTCGGTCGTGCCGAGATGGGTCGATGACTCGAGGGCGTAGAGGCCCACCGCGTCGAGCGCTCCACCGATCACCAATGCCGGCACTAGCACGACCAGCAATCGCGCAAGGCGGTCGATCAGGTAGCTTGACCAATGCCAATCCCCGATCCGTCTGTCGATACTGCGCGCGATCCAGAAGCCGCTGAGCACGAAGAAAAGAATGACGCTTGCATGCGCATAACCAGCCAAAAAATAGCCGGCCGAAGCCGCGACCGAGGCTTGCCCGCAATAATCTTCGATGAGGAGATACCAAGCATGTGCGAACGCGACTACGACTGCCAGGACACAGCGCATGGCATCCATAACCGCAAAAGCGCCCTGACCCGACTTCTGGTCGCCGCGCTCCATGTCTTGCCCAGATTTGGTCGAAAAGCCGTCTCCGCGGCGCGCATCCGTTGTATCCCCCATGCATACGATACGACGGCAGATCGCTTACCCCTCAAACTCGTGCCTTCTTTTTTGCCGAACAGGGTGGGGCCAAGCTGTTACGACAGCGATGCTGCCCGTTGGCGGGCGCGATAGAGACGCGTTTCGGCCGCCTTCTCGCTTATGTCGAGTATCAGTGCGGTTTCGACTTGGCTGATGCCCTCGATAGTCCGGAGGACCAGCGATTCCTTCAAGGTCGTTGGCAACACGGCGATGGCACGTGTCGCCCGGTCCAGTTCCTGTCGATTGGCTACGGCGTCTTCAATCGCGTTTCGGTCTCCCGGGACAGCCTCGGCCTCCCTGCCAATTGGCACCGCCAATGACAAATTGCCGCACGGCGTGCTGGCCACCCATTTAAGGCAATGGTTCATCGCCATGTGAAGGCAGGGCACATGGCATTCGTGGCAGGGCGTCCATGCACGCCTTCATGTCGGGGTTGATCTGGTGCATCTCTCTACCTCCGTGTGAGTCCCCGCCTGCCCCTGATACGCGCGCCGCGGAATCACCCCTTGTCGCGATCTCCGTCGATCGAGGCGATGCTACATCGCCCATCGGCCGAACAGCGTTGCAACTATGATGCCCGCGCCAAGCATTAGGAGCGTCAGCGCCGTCATCGCGACGATCTGCGGTCCGGTCACGCGCGGGCCCGTCCCCATGCCGCTCATCCCTGCCATCGCATCGTGCTTCATGTCCGGCATCGGCGTAGCCGATTGCCGGTCCGCGGCGACCTCGTGCCCGCCATGCCCGAGTACGCGCACCGTGCCCATGCCGTGCTTCAACCGGACGCCGACAAGCCAAAGGTTGATAGGGTAGGCAACGGCGAAGCCGACAAGCGTCGCAAGCGACATGACGCCCCAAAAGCGAAGCGAGTTGGCGTGCATCGCAGCCATGTCCCGGCTCATCAACACCACCATCGTCGGGATCATGCCGGCCATAACGGCATTCATCGAAAGCCATTCGGGGATGAACGACATGCGAAGCGCCCCCCAATAGGAACCGCCCGCCATGTCGCGCATGAACAGCGCCTGGAAAATCAGCAGCCCGAACGCGAAGCCGAACACATATTCCGCAATCACGTCCTGCCACATCGGCAGGCCGAGTGCCGTGGTGATCGCGGCCGCGGCGATGACGCCGGTCGCGTCACCCGCCATGCAATGAATGGCCGACCCGAACGCCTGCTTCCAGAGCGGCCGAACGAAGTCCTCGTGCCGCTCGTTCGCCGGTTCCTGGCAGGACAGGACATAGGCCGCGGCCATGATCGGGCCGCCGTAGAGCGTGACCAGCAGCCACCCCCATTTCATCACCCGCAACTCGGGGTTGCGGGTGAAGGCATCCCACGCGACGTAAGCGACCGATATCGCGGTCAGCACGAACCATCCGATCAACACGGCGTCGAGCCAGGGGGCCGGGGAAGGCATCGTCATGGCAGCTCTCCTCTACATGCTAGAGGATACGTGGCTCCCCGCGCCAGCCCTCGCGCGGGGCGTGTCAGGCGAGCTTGCTGGATACGGCCTTGATCGCCTTCAGCCCCGATCCGAACCGCGCGATGGCCTCGCGGTTCCTCTCCAGCTCGCCGTAAGGGAGGTAGGATATGTCGAGGTCGGCGACGCGGCTGAACGCGGGCCGCTGCAATTGCGCACGAACGTCCGCCTCGCGCGCGTCGGGCGCGACGAGGAACAGTCCCGCGGTCGCGTGAAGGTCGCTACCGCTCAAGGCCAGGTCGAGCATCCTGACGATGCCCGAATAGATCGACGTCGAATGCTCCACCTCGAACGCTGCGGCGACGTGATCGCCGGCCTTTTCAAGCCACAGCACGTCGATCAGCCGGATGGAATCAGCGCCCTTCGACCTCGCGATCGTCTCGGGCAAGCGCTCAAGGCACCCTGCGCCCAAGGGCGATCCGTTGAAGGCTCGGCTGCGATCGTTTGCGGCGATCCATACGTCATAGCCGAGTGCCAAGCCTAGATCGCGAAGCCATGCCTGAATTTCGGTATGGGTGCGCTCGTTCTCGCCTTCACGCTGCGCGGCCTTGCTAAGCGTGCGCGCCTCTTCGCGCGCCGCCTCGAGCCGCTGCCCCCAGCTCGCCAGAGCCGCGCCGCTCACGTCGAGCGGCGGGGCCGGGTAGCGATCGGAGCCGATGTCGAACAGCAAGCCGCCGATCGCGCCCAAGTCGTTCGATAAAAGGTCGCGGAAGCGGTCGTTGAGGTCGAGGATGCCGGTTCGCATCGCTAGGAAATGCTCCCAGCTCCCAAGCTTCACGTTCGCCCCCGTCAGCGCGTTGTAACCCTTGACGATCGCGGTGTTGAAGGGCGGCACCAGCGTCGGGTGAAGGAAGTAGAGGAGGTTGGCGACAGCAGGCCCAAGCCCCTTGATCTTCAGGCGGTCGATCGCGTGGATATGGCCGATGATCTCCTCGGCCGTGTCGCAACACGAACAGGCGTCTAGCAGGCGGCCGAACGCGCGCTGGTTCTCGGGGCTCTCGTATATGTCGGGGATGCGCAGCTTCGGTTTCCAGAGGAACGCATGGTCCGCACCTTTGAAGATTTGGCGCTGTTCGGCAACGGAATGGACGACGGTTTCGAGCGACGATCCGCGATAGGCGACGCCAAACGAACCGCGCTCGATCTCGCCGACGACCTGGGTGATACCGCGCCGGATCGAACGAAAATTCTTCAGCCGCTCGTCCCACAGGAACCAGCTTCGATAGGTCGCGCCCGGATCGTCACGCCAACGGGTAATGAGCCGACGCACAAGGCCGTCGTGATCCTCTTTGGTAGTTATTTGATCAAGTTGCGCGGCCATGTTGTCGTTGCGATGCCCCCTTCGTTAAAGCGAGACCTAAGCCGCCGGTCGGCCAGCGTCGAGCCGTTCCGTTAAGTGGACCGTTACTTCGCTCGGGCTGAACGTACCGATTTTGCAACGGTGCAGACGCTTGGTGGCACGATGAGCCGTGAGGGGAACGTCCGCCGCTACGTATTGACCAAAGTAAGCAAATTTGCGGGAAGCGCTGAATCATGCGGACTTCGAAGCTGACTTTGCTGGCGGCGGCACTGGCGCTCGGCATGGCGATGGGTCGTGGGCACGATGAGGCCGCAACCAAAAACAAGACCTTCGGACAGCGCTTAGCAAGCTGGCTCGGTTGCCTGCACACGGTGGTGATTCACTTTCCGATCGCCTTGATCATCGGTGCGTTCGCAGTGGAGCTACTCGGGCTTTGGCGGCGCAAGCCTTTACCGAGATACGGCACGCGTCATGCTTGTCGTCGGCTCGGTAGGCGCGATCATCGCCATCGCCGTCCAGGGTTGGCTAGGGGGTTCTTTCATGCATGGCGGCCTCGACCATCTCGCGTTCTGACGTCAGCCGCTGCTCCATATTGATGCGTCAAATGGAGATATCCTAAGGTCGGCTAATTTTGTTTTGGGAGATGATAAATGAGCACCTGCGTGAAGATGATTATAGCGGTGTCGATCGCTCTTCCTGCCGCAGCGTGGGCGCAGTCAGACGCCCGCACCACTGACACACGTGCCGTGGCGGCGGCGCTGTCACAGTATAAGGACGCGATCGAAAAGCTTGACGCTGCTGGAACCGAGCAACTGTTCACGACCGACGCGCGGGTTTTCGAGACAGGAGCATCTGAGGGCAGCTACGCCACCTACCTGGCTCATCATCTCGGTCCCGAGCTGAAGCAGTTCAAATCGTTCCGCTTCTCCGACTACAAGGTTGACGTCCGCTTCGAAGGGTCGGTTGCCCTTGCGACCGAGACCTACCGTTACCGGATCGAGCCAAAAACCGGTGAGGCCGTCGAACGACTCGGCGTCGCCACAAGCGTGCTTAAGAAGATGAACGGACGATGGAAGATCGTGTCCATGCACAACAGCGCTCGGAAACTGAAGGGCACCTAACGGATTGCCGGCAGAGACTGTCGCGTGAACGTTTTTGGCACGTGCGTGCGGTCCGGGTCGTCCGCCCGTGCATGGACGGCGATCATGCCGGAAGCTGGGGGCGGATCATCCCCCAGCCATAGCACCAGGTCGGCGGCTGCCATGCTCTCGCGCGCACGCTCCACCCCGATGGCTTCAATCGGATCGCTCGTGTCGGTGCGCCCCGCGGTGTCTGTGAAGACCCATGCCAGCCCGCCCCGCTCGACCGGCGCCTCGATCCGATCGCGCGTCGTGCCGGCAATTCGCAGCACCGGATTACCGATCCAGGGATGTGCTTTCGGCAGATTGCGCTAG
>NZ_FNZB01000017.1 GCF_900109205.1 Sphingomonas sp. OV641
ACATCGTTCAGGCCGCGCGCGATTGCCTCGTCATCGGACCCGGCAACTGACAAATAGCGCGATCAGAACGCCGCCATTTAGCGCGAGCGTTTACACGCGGAAAAGCTGGGGTGCTACGCAGGTGTCACAACCGGACGGTTGTGACACCGGCCGCGTTACGGACTGGAATGATAAAACAGGAAGTTCGGTACGATCAGTCAGGGATCAGCGCCCAACCACGTATCTGCAATGTCGCCATTGTGGTGAGAGCCGAGACATCGACTTCGATAGCCTTATCGACCGTGACCGGAGCGATCCCATTCCCGACTAAAGCCTGGCTGCACACTCGAACGGACACGCCTGCCCGCCTTAGCGCCGCTATCAAGGCAAGATTGGGGTTCGTCGTGGCACCGGTTTTCGTCGCATATGCCTCATCATCGGCAATAATCGGTGTCGCCGGCCCGTGGACGATCACGATCACATCTCCCTGTGCCGGCCGCACGCCGTCCGCCCCGAGCAGGTTCAGGAAGCGTGCGACCTTCTCCAGCGAGGGATTGACCTTGTCGGGAGATGACGCCGCCTTCGTCACACTGAACAGCACACGATATCGCAGCGAGTGGTCCGGCCGCTCAACCGCGCCTTCTACCGGCGTGATCCTGCCATAGCCGGCAATCACGGGTTGTTGCGCGGTGACGCCTGCTGACCCGGCACTGCTCATGACGGCCAAGCATCCTGCAACTGCGATAGCGGGAAGCCGCATCTGGTTTGTCCTTTCGAAACCGGAATGATTATCCGACCCTCGCAAATACGGCTGCGCCTATATTTTGCGGCCGCGTGGCAGCCGACGCCCCGCGCGCTCGCGACGGTCGGGAAGCGGGCGCTGCCTCATGCACGGCTAGATCATCGGCGCCGAATATCGCCTCGAGCGTGCGCACGCACATTGCGGCTGCGTCATCGGCGAGCCGGTAATGGACCTGCTTTGCCTCGCGTCTCGTCTTCACCAGCTCGGCGCGGCGCAGCTCGGCAAGCTGCTGGCTGAGGGCCGGCTGGGTCACGCCGGTCGCAGCCTCTATGTCCGCAACCTGCCGCTCACCGCCCAGCAGATAGGACAGGATCATGAGGCGCTGGGGTTGAGCGAACACGCGCAGCTTTTCGACCGCCGCATCGGCGATCGCGCGGGATTGATGGATCGCCGTCATCGATCGGCCTTCAACTGATGAAACCAGTCGGCACCGGCGCTGCACGGCAAGGCGGGCGGGAGCAGGACGTCGTCACCCGGCTGCCAGTCGGCCGGCGTATAGGCCTGCCCATCGGCCGATCGCTGCAATGCCCTCACCGTGCGGAGCATCTCGTCGACCGATCGCCCGACGTTCATCGGATACCAGTTGAGCGCACGGATGATGCCCTCAGGATCGATGAAATAGGTCGCGCGCACGGCCGAGGCGTCGCCGGCCTGTTCGTCAAGCATGCCATAGGCGTAACCCACCGCCATCGACGGGTCTTCCACGACCGGGAACGGCACCTCTACACCGAAGACATCCTTGATCGCGCGCAACCAGGCGACATGCGAATACAGGCTGTCAACCGACAGCCCGAGCAAGGCGCAGTCGAGCTCCTCGAATTGCGGTGCGGCCTTCGCCAGGGCCACGAACTCGCTGGTGCAGACCGGCGTGAAATCAGCCGGGTGCGAAAAGAACACGACCCAACGACCACGATACTGATCGAGCGACATCGCGCCCTGCGTCGTGCGGGCGGTGAAATTCGGGGCCGCGTCCCCGATGCGCAACGAGCGCGGTACGTCTGCATCCATCGTTTCCATGCTTTTCAGATGGCACGGGCAGCCCGTTGACGCAAGCGGATTACACAACTACATAAACCATGAAATCAATAATTGGAGGCGATCGTGGAATCGGCGTTGAATGAGGCAGTTGCGCAGATTGAACGTGCGAAGGCGGCGGTAGCGCCGGTCGTTCACTCGTTCTTCGACGAGCCGACCAACACCGCGACCTACGTCGTCTGGGACCCCGCCACGCGAAAGGCGGCGATCGTTGACAGTGTCCTGAACTTCGACGCTGCGGCCGGTCGCACCAATACGGCGTCGGCGGATGCGGTAATCGCTTATGTGCGGGAGCACGGCCTTTCGGTCGACTGGCTGCTCGAAACCCATGCTCATGCCGACCACCTGTCTGCGGCGCCCTATCTGCAAAAGGCGCTGGGCGGTCAGCTCGCGATCGGCCGCGACATCATTCGCGTGCAGAACGTCTTCGGCAAGATTTTCAACGCCGGCACCGACTTCGAACGGGACGGCTCCGAGTTCGACCACCTGTTCGACGATGGCGACCGTTTTACGATCGGCGACATCGAGGCCATCGCGCTGCATGTGCCGGGGCACACCCCCGCCGATATGGCCTATGTCATCGGCGACGCAGTCTTCACCGGCGATACCCTGTTCATGCCGGACTACGGCACCGCACGCGCAGACTTCCCCGGTGGTGATGCGCGCCAGCTATTCCGCTCGATCCGTCGACTGATGCAGTTGCCCGACGAGACGCGGCTGTTCCTGTGCCACGACTACAAGGCTGCGGGGCGCGACCGGTATGTCTGGGAGACGACCGTGGGCGCGCAGCGCGTCGGCAACGTCCACGTTCATGAGGGGGTGGACGAAGACAACTTCGTCGCGATGCGCACCAGTCGGGACGCCACCTTGTCGATGCCCAAGCTCATCCTGCCATCGGTGCAGGTCAATATGCGCGGCGGCCATCTGCCGGAGCCGGAAGTCAACGGCACCCGCTACCTCAAGATTCCACTGGATACGCTGTGATGCCCGGATTTCCCCATGCCATGCCGCTTGCCGGCTTCATCGGCGGCCTGATGATCGGGTTCGCTGCGGCGATCATGTTGCTGGGCAACGGCCGCATCGCCGGGGTCAGCGGCATGTTCGCGCGTGTCCTCGCTCTCTCTGAAGGGGGAGCGCCTTGGATGATGGCCTTGCTTTTCACGGCGGGGCTGCCCCTGGGCGCGGCGCTGACCGCAGCCAATGTGAATGTGGAAGCTCGCTTCCCGACGTCGCTCGGGCTGATCGCCGTCGCCGGGCTGATCGTCGGGATCGGGACGCGGCTCGGCGCGGGGTGCACCAGCGGTCACGGCGTCTGCGGCCTGTCGCGCCTGTCGCCGCGGTCCATCGTCGCGACCGGCACGTTCATGGCGACCGGCATCGCCACCGTGACCCTCATGCGTCTCGCGGGAGTGGTATCGTGATGCGCCAGAGCCTTCTTTCGCTCGTCAGCGGCACGCTGTTCGGCGCCGGCCTCGCCGTGTCCGGCATGATCGATCCTGCGCGGGTACGGGCGTTTCTCGACGTCGCCGGTGCCTGGGACCCGACCCTGGCATTCGTCATGGCGGGAGCGATCCTGCCGATGGCGATAGCCTGGCTCATCGTGCGTGGACGCTCTACGCCGATCGTCGCGGAGCAATTCCATACGCCGGCCACGTCGCCGATCGACGCGCGCCTCCTCGGCGGTGCCGCCCTGTTCGGCATAGGCTGGGGCCTTGTCGGCCTGTGCCCCGGCCCCGCCATCGCCGCGCTCGCGATCCAGCCTGCCCCCGCGCTGCTCTTCACCGCTGCAATGGCGCTCGGCGCAGCCATCCACCGCTTCGCACTCATCCCACGCCGTTCGGCGTGACCGGACAGGAGACATTACATGGCCTTCAAGAAGATCACACCGTCCTTCTCGGCTGCTCCCCAGCTCACCCGGGATGATGTCGCTGCCGCCGCACAGGCGGGGTTTCGCTCGATCGTTTCGAGCCGGCCAAATGGCGAGGAGCAGGGACAGCCGAGCGCACACGAGATGGCCCGGATCGCCGAAGAACACGGCCTTGCGTTCGCCCATGTCCCGATCGTGCCGGGCAAGGCGACCGATGCCGATGCGGACCGGATGAAGGAAGCGCTGACTGCGCTGCCGGGACCGACGCTCGGCTTCTGCCGAAGCGGCACGCGGGCGGCTACCCTATGGGCGCTGGCGGAGGCGAGTCATGCCGATCCCGAAACGATCGTCGGTCAGGCCAAGGCAGCCGGGTACGACCTGGCCGATCTGAAGCCGGCGCTCGCTCGCCGGTCCGAAAGAACCGGCAAATGACCTACGACATCGTCATCATCGGAGGCGGAGCTGCGGGCATCGCAACCGCCGCCAGCATCCTGAAACGTAACGCCAAGGTGTCGATCGCGGTCGTCGATGCGGCCCGGGACCATTATTACCAGCCCGGTTGGACGTTAGTCGGGGCAGGCGTTTTCACCCCCGAACAGACCCGCAAGGCCGAAGCCGATGTCATGCCCAAGGGCGTCGAATGGATCCGGCTGCCGGCGATCACCATCGACCCCGAGCGTCAGGCGATCACCCTGGGCGACGGGGATACGATCGCCTATCGTGTCCTGATCGTCGCCCCCGGCCTGCGTTTGGCGTGGGAGAAGATCGCGGGGCTTACCGAAGCGTTGGGCCGCAACGGGGTCACGTCCAACTACCGCTACGATCTGGCGCCCTACACCTACCAGCTTGTCCAGGAATTGCAGCGGGGACGCGCGCTGTTCTCGCAACCGCCGATGCCGATCAAGTGCGCCGGCGCGCCTCAAAAGGCGATGTACCTGTCCTGCGACATCTGGCGCGAACGCGGTGTTCTCCCCGCGATCGACGTCGAATTTCACAACGCCGGTGCGGCGCTGTTCGGCGTCGCGACCTATGTCCCTGCGCTGATGGAATATGTCGAGAAGTATAGGATCAACCTCAAGCTCGAATCCAACCTCGTCGCGGTCGACGCCGATCGGCGTATTGCCACCTTCGAGCGCAAGCAGAACGGTGTCAGCGAGCGGATCGAGCGCGGGTTCGACATGCTCCACGTCGTGCCGCCGCAGGTGTCGCATGACGTCGTTGCCAAAAGTTCGCTCGCGGCGGCAAACGGCTTCGTCGAGGTCGATGAGGCGACGCTGCGCCACAAGCGATACGACAACGTCTTTGCCTTGGGCGATGCTGCGGGGACGAGCAATGCGAAGACGGCTGCGGCAGCCCGCAAGCAGGCACCCGTGGTGGCGGTCAACGCGCTCGCCGCACTCGAAGGCAAGCCTCCTGTTGTCGACTATGACGGCTATGGGTCGTGCCCGCTCACCGTCGAGCGCGGCAAGATCGTCCTCGCCGAGTTCGGCTATGGTGGAAAACTGCTCCCCAGCTTTCCGTCGTGGCTGCTGAACGGCACGCGCCCGACGCGCGCTGCCTGGTTCCTGAAGGAGCGGATGCTGCCCCCGATTTACTGGCAAGGCATGCTGAAAGGCCATGAATGGATGGCGGCTCCGCATAAGATCGGCAAAGCGGCATGACCCTCGAACCGATCCAGTATCTGCTGGGTGCGTTATCCGGCAGCCTGGTGGGCTTTACCCTCGGGCTTGTCGGCGGGGGCGGCTCGATCCTCGCCGTCCCACTCATGGTCTATCTGGTGCGCGTGCCCGACGCCCATCTCGCCATCGGCACGAGCGCGTTCGCCGTCGCGGCTAACGCCGCCACGGGGCTGATCGGCCATGCAAGGGCGCATAACGTCAAATGGCGCTGTGGCGGCATGTATGCGACCGCCGGCGTCATCGGCGCCCTGTTCGGCTCTACCGCGGGCAAGGCCGTCGACGGCGGCAAGCTCCTGTTCCTGTTCGCACTGGTCATGGTCGTCGTCGGCGTCCTGATGCTGCGCGGGCGCGGTGACACGGGCAACCCGGGGGCGGAGTGCAACCGGGAAAAGGCGCCGAAGGTGCTGGGCTACGGCCTCGGCACCGGTCTGTTCTCGGGCTTCTTCGGCATCGGCGGGGGCTTTCTGATCGTCCCCGGCCTGATCGGATCGACGGGCATGCCGATCCTGAACGCCGTCGGCACGTCATTGATCGCCGTCACCGCGTTCGGGCTGACGACGGCCGCCAATTACGCATTTTCGGGTCTGGTGGACTGGCCGCTGGCTTTCGTGTTCATCGCCGGTGGAGTTGTCGGCGGCTTGATCGGCACGCGCATCGCGAAGCGCCTCGGTACGGGCGGCACGCTCACCACGGTCTTCGCCGTCCTGATCTTCGTGGTGGCGGCCTACATGCTCTGGAAAAGCGCGGCCGCGTTTCTCTGATGGCGGGTGCGATTGCCATCGGGCCGCTGATGCTGGCCGTCGATCGCGGGCTTGCCGTGCTGTGCATCGTCGTGTTCCTTGGCCTCACGACACTGGCCGGTCGGTTCCGCTTCCCTCGCGTATCGACGGTCTCCACCAGCGCCATCGTCGCTGGACTGGTCACGGCACGGATCGGTTACGTCGCAGCGCATTGGTCGAGCTACACCGGCGCTCCGCTGTCCATCCTTGCCGTGTGGCAGGGTGGCTTTTCCCCCGTTGCAGGGCTTCTGGGCGCTGCGGCGATGCTGGCGATCCGGCTTGGCCGCTCAAGCGCGCTGGCGGCAGGCTGGGGAGCGTTGGCTGTTGCGGGTGGCCTCTGGTTCTCGCTTCAGGCGCTGATCCCTCCCGTGACCTACGGCCCGTTCCCCTATCATCTCAACCTGACAACCCCGTCCGGCGCGCCGCTTCCACTCGATCGCTTCCGTGGCAGGCCCTTCGTGGTCAACCTGTGGGCGACATGGTGCGGTCCGTGTCGGCGTGAGCTGCCGATGCTCGATGCGGTTGCGTCGCGCCCTGGCGAGGTCCCGATCCTTCTTGCCGATCAGGGCGAGGCGCAAGCGATCGTCAGCGGTTTTCTCGGCCGTGAAAATATCGGAGCGCGCCATGTCGCGCTCGACCCCGATCGTGGCCTTTCTCAAGCCCTGAAGGTGGCGGGGTATCCCGCAACGGCCTTCGTTGCGGGCGACGGCACGATCGTACAGCTCCAGCTCGGTGAATTGTCACGCGCTGCGCTCGCCGATGGAATCGAATTAGCAAGGAAACACCGATGAATCGTCGCAACCTGTTGTCTCGGGGCCTCCTGGCCGCGCTTGCCTTCGCCGCGCCGATCACGCCTCTCATGGCCCAGCAGCCCGATCTGTCGCGCAAGGCGGTCGTTGACGATCCCGTGGCTCCCAAGCGCGCCGGCAGGACCTACGACGTCACGGTTGTCGAGTTTTTCGACTATAACTGCCCCTATTGCCGTCGCATGGAGCCGGTGCTGAACGCCCTGCTTCGCTCCGACCCGAAGGTACGGGTCGTGTACCGGGACTGGCCGATCTTCGGACCTGCCTCGCGTGAGGCGTCACGCGCGGCTGTCGCGAGCCAATGGCAGGGCAGGCATGCCGCCTTTCACGAGGCCCTGATGACCTCGCCGGCGCGGCTCGACAGCGCGGGCGTCAAGGCAGCGGCTGCCAAAGCCAAGGTCGACTGGCCCCGTCTGCAACGCGATTTGAAGAACCGTGGCGCCGAAATCGACGCGCTGCTTACGCGCACCGATAGCATCGCCCAGGCGATCGGTTTCAACGGAACACCAGCGCTGATCGTCGGCTCGCAGGTCGTCGCCGGTGCTGTCGATCTCCCGACGTTGCGTCGTCTCGTCGCGGAAGCGCGCAAAAAACCAGCGGCGCGCTGACCATGCCCGGGCCGCTCAATCGGAGACAGCTTGCCGGCTTGGGCGCGGTGGTCGTGGGTGGTTGGGCAGTCGGGCAGGTTCTACGGCGTACCGCCCCGATCGGGCGCGACGTCGGGCCGACCGCCGACCTGATCCTTGCCGGTAACGGCTCGCCCGAGGACGGACCTGCCGATGCTACGCTCCGGCTTGCCGTGTTCACCGACTATCGTTGCCCGGCCTGCCGTCATGGATTTTCCGCCCTGGAAGAGGCTGTGCAACGCGACGGCAAGGTGCGGGTCATCTACAAGGATTGGCCCATCTTCGGTCCGCCATCCGAACGTGCCGCAAGCGTGGCGCTCGCGTGCGCCGAACAGGGAGTTTACCCGACCGTCCATCGTGCGTTGATGACGGACAGCCGCACGATCGACGACGACGTGTTGCGGGACGTCGTGATGCGCGCTGGCGGCGATTGGCTGCGCGCGATGACCTGGCTTGCCGCCCACGCGGACGCTGTCGCAGCCCGCCTGCGGGCGAACGGACAGGAAGCCTATTCGATCGGACTGGCGGGCACCCCGGGTTATCTTGCCGGTCCCATGCTGGTGATGGGCGCGATCGACGCCAGCGATTTCCAACGGCTGTTCGCGCGTGCGCGGGAAGAAAGCTGACGATGCGAGAGGATACGAAACATGATCGAGTATAATCACAAGGGCATGACGGTTGCGTCGCTCCATGACGAGCGCACCGGCAGCTTCCAGTATGTCGTGGTCGACGAAGCCACGAAGACCGCCGCGATTATCGATCCGGTCCTCGACTTCGATCCCCGTGCCGGTGCGACCGCAACCGACAATGCCGATATGATCCTCGAATATGTCCGCGCCAAGGGACTTACTGTGGAATGGGTGCTCGATACCCATCCCCATGCCGATCACTTCTCGGCCGCGCCGTATCTCGCGGAAAAGACAGGGGGCAAAACCGCGATCGGCACCAAGGTCGTGGAGGTGCAGAAGCTCTGGCAGGACATCTACTGCCTGCCCGACCTGCCCGTCGATGGTAGCCAGTGGGATCGCCTGTTCGCCGATGGCGAGCAGTTCAGGATCGGCTCGCTCGACGCGCACGTCATGCTGTCGCCCGGCCACACGCTCGCCTCGATCACCTACGTCGTCGGCGACGCGGCGTTCGTCCACGACACGCTGATGGTGCCCGACAGCGGCACCAGTCGGGCTGACTTTCCAGGCGGCAACGCGCGCGCGCTGTGGCGCTCGATCCGGGCGATCCTCGAACTGCCGCCCAGCACCGCGACCTATGTCGGCCACGACTACGGCAAGGACGGGCGCGAAGTCTTTGGACGATCGACCGTGGCGGACCAGCGTCGTGACAACATCCATGTGCACAACGGCATCGGTGAGGCCGAGTTCGTCGCCACCCGCGAGAAGCGCGACGCAACCCTGCCGCTGCCGGACCTGATGCTTGCCGCGCTCCAGGTGAACATCCGCGGCGGTCGCCTGCCGGAGCCGGAGGCGTGCGGCACAGCGTTCCTCAAGGTGCCGCTCAACCACTTCGGCGCGGGCAAATGACCGAACCAACGCCGCCAACGCCCGGTGATGATGGCGATGCCCAGCGTATCATCTTCGCCATTACCGCCGCGCTGCTCGTCCTCGTCGTCACCTACAAGGTAGGGCAGTCTGACGCGCCCGTGCAGGCACCCGTCGAGGTAGCAGCGGACGCCGCCTTTTCGCCACCGGCGGAAAGCACCATCCCCGCCGGGCCGGACGGCGACGCGATCCGGCGCGGTCGACTGATCTTCACCGCGAGCGCGGCTCATGCCGGCCAGTACGTCGGCAACGGCCTGACGTGCAGCAACTGTCACCTCGATGCCGGGCGGAAGGCCGATGCGTCCCCGATGTGGGCGGCCTGGGTCAGCTACCCAGCTTATCGCGCGAAGAACGGCCGGGTGAACACGATGGAGGATCGCATCCGCGACTGCTTCCTCTACTCGATGAACGCGCCCGCCTCGAAAGCCGGCGCCCCGCCGCCCTATGGCGACGATATCTACCGCGATCTCCAGAGCTATTTCGCCTGGCTCGCGACCGGCGCGCCATCCGGCAAGCCGCTGCCCGGTCGCGGGTTCATAAAGCTCGCCACAACCCCGATCGGGCACGATCCGGTTCGCGGCGCGATTGTGTTCGCCGGCCAGTGCGCATCATGCCACGGTGCGAACGGCCAAGGGCAGGCGAACCCGGACGGCAGCTATACTATCCCGCCGCTGTGGGGAGCGCGCTCCTACAATTGGGGTGCGGGCATGACCGGGCTGGCGTCGGCTGCCGGGTTCATCAAGGCCAACATGCCTTATGGTGAGGGCAACACGCTGACGGATCAGCAGGCGTGGGATGTCGCCGCCTATGTCGATAGTCGCGAGCGACCCCGCGATCCGCGGCAGACCGGGACTGTCGAGAGCGCACGTAAGCAGTTTCACCCCAAAGGGGACTATTATGGTCAGGAGATTGACGGAAAAATGCTTGGCAGCTGATCGCTCGGCTTCCTAACCAGTGTCACAACCGAACGGTTTTGACACCATTCCTTGAGTAGCCAAGTCAGCTAATCGCTTAGTGACCTAGCCGTAATGGATAAGTTGAGTCACTGCTGTTTTCTGCTTTCGTTCTCCACGATACTGAATCATAGAATTGTTATGTCAATCGCGCGTGAACATCGCTGGCTCTACCCGATTGACTGGCGTGAACTATCTGCCTTCATCCGGTTTGGCCGCGCCAAAGGACGCTGCGAACATTGTCAGCGCCCGCATGGTCGTCATGTGCTGCATCTGGGCGATGGTGTTTGGTGGGATGAGGACATAAGCAGGTGGCGCAACGGGCAGGGCAGGTGCGTTCGCCGCCTGCCGCCGCCCGACGCCCTCTTATGCGCGCAACCTGGCTTCGTCGGCATTGATCCACCTTCACAAGTGCGGATCACGCGCGTGGTTCTTGCTAGCGCGCATCTGAACCATGATCCGAGCGATAACCGACCACGCAACCTCGCTGCACTCTGCCAGCGGTGCCACATGCGCCACGACGCCAGCGAGCATCGCCGACGTCGGTGGATCAACGCCTTCCGTATGCGTGCGATCGGCGATCTATTTGCCTGATCCGAAATCTCCTGCTGACCGCCTGGGAGCTAATCAAAGATCACTCAGTCGGTGAATCGAACGCTGTCAGGATTGGGCACGGCCCTGCCGATCCCGAGCCGCACTCGCTGGCAAGCCGACGCAGCGAAGCACGCGCCTGTTCAAGCTCGGCGATCTTCGCATCCAGCGCCGCCATCTGCTCATGGGCGAGCTGGCGCGCACGCGCGCGATCGTCGGTCGCATCCAGCGCCAGAAGCTCACCGATCTGCTCGAGCGTGAAACCGGCTGCCTGCGCCGAGCGGATGAAGCGAAGGCGGCGGGCGTCATCGGTGCCGTAGCGCCGGATGCCGCCTCCGGCGCCAGCCCCGGTCGGCCGGTCTGGCTCGTCCAGCAAACCGCGACGCTGATAGTAGCGCACCGTTTCGACGCCGACGCCGCCCTCGCGCGCGAGCGCCGCGATCGTCATGCCGGTCATGCCTTGACTCCGTACTATGGTACGGACCCTATATAGGCGGGGCGAGGATATTGGAGAAGCGGCATGGCGAGCGCCCCCGCCAAACAGGCGACGATCTACCGGATGGTGATGCCGGAACATACCTGCCCTTTCGGGCTGAAGGCGAAGGATCTTCTGCGCCGGGAAGGCTATGCGGTCGATGACCATTGGCTGATGACGCGGGAAGAAACCGACGCTTTCAAGGCGAAGCACGGCGTCAAGACGACCCCGCAGATCTTTATCGCCGGGGAGCGGGTCGGCGGCTATGACGATCTGCGCCGCTTCTTCGGCAAGATGGTCCGCGACCCCAAGGCCGTCACCTATCGCCCGGTGATTGCCGTGTTCGCGATGACGGCGCTGATGGCGCTCGCCGCCAGCTATGCGGTACTCGGCACGCCCTTCACGGTGCGGGCGGGTGAATGGTTCATCGCGTTCTCGATGTGCGCTCTGGCGATGCTCAAGCTCCAGAACGTCGAGAGCTTCTCGAGCATGTTCCTCAACTACGATCTGCTCGCGAAGCGCTGGGTGCCCTATTCCTATGTCTATCCCTACGCGGAAGGAGCGGCGGGCGTCCTGATGGCAGCCGGCGCGTTGACCTGGCTGTCGGTGCCCGTCGCGCTCGTTATCGGTACGATCGGCGCGGTGTCGGTGTTCAAGGCCGTCTACATCGACAAGCGTGAGCTGAAATGCGCGTGCGTGGGCGGGGACAGCAACGTGCCGCTCGGCTTCATCTCGCTCACCGAAAACCTGATGATGGTCGCGATGGCGCTGTGGATGATCGCTGCGCCGCCCGTGCTGGCGATGGCGCACTGACGCGAAGGTCGGCACGCGTCGTCAATGCGGGCTGATCGCCGTAACTTCTGCCGTCATACCCTTCGCCTTGGCGGTGAATGCGACCCGCTGCCCCGACCGCAGTCCCTTGAGCAGGGTCGGGGGGGATGCCCGGAAGGTCATCGTCATTGCGGGCCAGCCGATCGTCGGGATCGGGCCGTGCTTGATGGTTACGGTTCCACCTTTCGCGTCGACGGCAGTGATCGTCCCCGATCCGCTGCCGGATTTTACAGCCGATGCAGCCGGCCTGCTGCCTTGAGCAAGAGCGCTCGCTGCGATCGGCGTGACTAGTAGCATGAATGCGGCGCGCATGGAGAAAGTGGCTTTCATCAGATCTTCCTTTCGGGGCGGGTTGAAGCTCGCCGCCGCAAGAGCAAGTAGGCGGCTGGCAGGATGAACATGGAGAGGAAAGGGGCGGTCAGCATTCCACCGATCATCGGCGCGGCGATCCGGCTCATCACCTCCGATCCGGCGCCATGCCCGATCAGCACGGGGAACAGCCCGGCGACGATGACAGCGACGGTCATCGCCTTGGGACGTACCCGCAACAGCGCGCCCTCCCTGATCGCTTCCGATACTTGCTCGCCCGACGGTGACGGCCCGCGCTCGGCCAATGCGTGTTTCAGGTAGATCAGCATGACGACGCCGAACTCCGCCGACACGCCGGCGAGCGCGATGAACCCGACACCTGTGGCGACCGATTGCGCATAGCCGAGCAGCCATAATGTCCAGATGCCGCCGGTCAGCGCGAAGGGCAGTGTGCCCATGATAAGCGCCGCCTCGTCGAGGCGACCGAAGGTAAGGTAGAGGAGAAGGAAGATGATCGCGAGTGTCGCCGGCACGACGAGCATCAACCGAGCCTCGGCACGCTGCAGATACTCGAATTGTCCGGAATAGGCGATCGAGACGCCGGGGCTGAGCCGAACATCTTTGCCAACAGCACGGCGCAGATCGGCGACCGTGGAGGCCAGGTCGCGCCCGCGCACGTCGACATAGACCCATGTCGAGAGTCGACCATTTTCCGTCTTGAGCATCGGTGGACCTTCCGCGATCGACACGGATGCGACGGTGCCGAGTGTGATCTGCTGACCCGATGCGGTGACGATTGGGAGAGTTCGCAGTCCCTCCAGACTGTCACGCAGCTCGCGGGGGTAGCGGACGCTGATCGGGTAGCGGGCAAGGCCCTCCACCGTCTGGCCGATCGTCTCGCCGCCGATCGCGCCGGACACAATCTCCTGCACATCGGCGATGTTGAGACCGTAGCGCCCCGCGGTCACCCGATCGATATCGACATCGACATAGCGGCCTCCGGTCAACCGTTCTGCCAATGCCGAGCTGACGCCCGGCACGGTCCTGGCGACACGTTCGATGCTGCCGGCGATGCGGTCCAGCTCGGAGAGGTTGGACCCCGACACTTTCACCCCGATGGGACTCTTGATGCCGGTCGTGTGGATCGGCGTGGAAAAAGGACCCCGGTAGCGGGGTGATCGGCGTCGAAAAGGGACCCCTCATCCCGGTGGTCTAGGCTGTTCGCTTGGCGGT
>NZ_FNZB01000018.1 GCF_900109205.1 Sphingomonas sp. OV641
CTCACACCCTACGAATATATCACCAAGATCTGGACGTCAGAGCCAGACCGGTTCATCGTCAATCCGATCCACCAGATGCCGGGACTAAACACCTAGAATGTTCGAGCTGTCAGTGCTGCGAACGCGTTCGGCTCGTCTCCGGATATGTAGCCGCTTGCCCCGCAAAGGCGGGCCAGAAAAGGTGAGAAGGCGCTCTTCAATGGTCAAGTGCAGTTGCTCTGACAGCATCGATGGGAACGATCACTATAGGGTGGCAGCGTTCCTGGAAAGGAGAGCGACGGGCAACTCGACTACTTTGCTCCTTACATACTCGCCTAGTGCCTTTGCTTGCGAGTCGAACCGCAATGTCTCCGTGGCGCCACCGCCGAGTAATCCTCGAACGACGAAGTTCACGGCCCGCAGGTTAGGAAGGTCATGGCGTTCAATGATGAGTTCGCGTGTTTCAGGGAGCAACTCGCGGATGACATCAGGGGTCAGCTCCGCTTCTAGCCAGCGGTAGCCGGCATCGTCGCGTGCCCAGAGGCCGACGTTGGCATTTCCGCCCTTGTCGCCGGACCGAGCGTCGAACAGCTCACCCAACGCAGCCGCACGCGTGGCCCCGAAAACTGCGTCCGATGGCGTTTTCGCAACCGGTTCGCGCGGCAAAGAGGTCGCGGGCGGTTGCGGGGCAGCGATCCGGGTACCATCCGCGAGCACCGCCTCGTGCTCCAACACGCTCTGCGGGAGCATGCCTGGCCAGTAGACCCCATAGGCGTTCGCTGCTCGCGATCCCGTTCTCAGAGAGAACAGCCCAGGATAGCTGGCGAGGCCCAACTCCACCGATGCGTCGAAAAAGGCACGTCCGACTGCGTGTTCCGCACCTTTGACCGACACGCGTAGGAGCGACGTCACCCCCAGCTGATCGCCCGAGGCTTCGCTCAACCCGCCGATATGGTCAAAGCGGAGCTCATCGATCGATGCGCCTTGAAGCAATGCCCGAAAGCCGTCCTCAACAAGCTTGGCCTTTTTATCCCGGTCGAGCCCGGTCAGGACGAACATCATGCTGTTCTCGAACCCGCCGAGCGCCGTCATCGCCACCTTGGTCGTGGCGGGCGGCGGAGCGCCGCGGGTTCCGATTACTCGCACGCAATTATCGTCGCAGTCCTCGAGCCGAATTGTGTCGAGCTGAACTGTCACATCCGGATTGAGGTAATCCAGTCCTTGGATCTCGTAGAGCAGCTGTGCAGTCACCGTCCCAGTCGTCACCGCGCCACCGGTGCCCGCGTGCTTGGTAATCACGCATGATCCGTCGGCATCGATCTCGGCCAGCGGGAAGCCGGGGCGGATCATGTCCGGGATCTTCGCAAATCCCGAATAGTTGCCGCCTGTCGCCTGCGTTCCGCATTCGATTATGTGCCCGGCGACTACCGCCCCGGCGAGCCGGTCCCAATCGTCCATCGCCCAGTCGTGCCACCAGATGGCCGGGCCGACGATGACCGACGCATCCGTGACCCGGGGACAAATGACGATGTCGGCACCGGCCTTCAGAGCGGCCACAATGCCCCACGCGCCGAGATAGGCATTGGCGGTCAAGGGCGGTGTGCCCCAATCAGTGAGCGGCTTGCCCGTGTCGAGATGCTCCAGCCGGTGTCCGGCGGCTTGGAGATCGTCCAGACGGTCGAGGACATCATCACCCTCGACATGCGCGACGTTCAGCATGACCTGCCGCTTGGCGCAGAGATCGCGCACGGTCGCGGCGAGGCCGGCCGGGTTGAGCCCGCCTGCGTTGACGACGATCTTGACGCTCCGTGCGGCGATCTCCTCGAGCAGCGGATCGATCTGCGTCAGGAAGGTCCGGGCATAGCCGGAGGAGGGGTCCTTGAGGCGGTTCTTGGCAAGGACCAGCATCGTGACCTCCGCCAGATAGTCGCCGGTGATCACGTCGACGTCGCCACCGCGCAGGACTTCTGCCATGGCGCTCAGGCGATCGCCGTAGAAGCCCGAACAGTTCGCAATCCTGACGGGGCGGCGTGGCGGTGCGGAGGTCGTCATGTGCGTGCTCCCAATGCGCCGCTCGCGATCAGCGCGGCGATGCGGCCGGCGTCGGCTCTCAACAGGTCGTGCAGAACATCCTCGGCATCGGCATCGAGGCTGGGGGCCGCGCGGACGGCGTTCACCGGAGAATCTTCCAGCCGAATGGCTGAACCCGGGACCGGAATCGTGCCGCGAACCGGATGCTCGACGTCGCGAATCATGCCCCTCTCGCGCAGATGGCGATCGTCGGCGACCTCCCGCACCGTCAGCACGGGGGCGGAGGGCACGCTATGCTCCGCCAGCCGCTCCACGAGTGTCCAGCGATCCAACGTGGCCGTCCAGGCCCCCACCGCCGCATCGAGCGCGTCGATGTTGGCGATCCGACTCGCCCGATCGGCGAAACGGGGATCGCTCGCGAGGGGCTCGCCTCCGACAGCCATGAGGACACCGCTCGCGTGGCGTTCGCTGACCGACATGATGGCGATGTGGCCATCGCTGGCCGGGTAGACGTTGTAAGGGGCAACCGCGAGCCCACTGTGCCGATTGCCGGTGCGCTCAGGGACGGTACGCGACGGGTCGTTGAAGATTGCGCCCAGCGGCGACGCCAGAGCAGGATAGATCGTGTCGTGCATCGAAACCTCGACGATCTGCCCCCGCCCCGTCTTCTCGCGCTGGTACAGCGCGGCAGCGACCCCGCCGAAGAGGTGTACGCCGCCCATGATGTCTGCAAACGCCGGGCCCGTCTTCGTCGGAGGGCCGTCGGGAAAGCCGGTCGAGGCGATCACGCCCGCCATCGCCTGTACGGTGATGTCCATGGCCGACATGTGGGCATAGGGGCCCGAGTTGCCGTAGCCTTTGCCCGAGGCGTAGATCAGTCGCGGATTGAGATCGAGCAGGCTCGCGGGCGGAAGGCCCATTCGCTCCATCGCACCAGGCGCGAAATTCTCGATCACGACGTCGACCTCGCAGACGAGATCGCGAAAAAGGTCTCGTCCCGCTTCGGTCTTCAGGTCGACGACGATGCTGCGCTTGTTCGAGTTCAGCATCATGAACTCGTGCGTCTCGACCCGATCAGTCGATCGATAGCGCAGCCGCTCTCCCCCTGGCGGCTCGATCTTGATCACGTCGGCACCGAGCAGCGCCAGGAGGAGACCGCAATAGGGGCCATTGTAGATCTGGCCCATATCGAGGACGCGGATGCCGCTGAATGCCGTCTTGTTCATGGGGTTCACGTCAGAACTTCGCCTGGAAACCAGCTGTGAAGTACCGCCCAATCACGTCGTACAGCGCGAAGTTCGTGCTGCGGTAGCCGCCATAGGGAATGGTAGGAACGATCGGCGGCGTGCGATCAAACAGATTGTTCACTGTCGCAAAGAACTGCGCGTTGCCGCCGGCTCCCGGGATATTAAAGCGGGCAGTAACGTCCGTATACCAAACCGGCTCGACATGGTTGCTGGCGAAGGTACCGGGCGCCGCGGTGGTGTCGATCTTGCCGCTGCCAATATAGCGTTGCTGGACGAATAGATCGAAGGGCTGGGCGACGTAGTTGATGGAAAAGGTCCCGCTCCACCGCGGCGTCCCCTGCGTGCCAATGTCGCCCGCTCGGTCAATCGGCGCGGTTCCTGGCAAGGTGGTCTCGTACTTGTCCAGATAGGTGAGGATCGTCCGCAGCCGGACGTTGCCCCCCCCCAGATCGAACCCATACAGCGCTTCGAGATCGACGCCCCTAGTTTTGATGGATGACAGGTTGAGCGTCGGGATCTGCAGGGTAAGCTGCCCTGGATTGGTGATCTGCGCACACGCCGGCGCGAAGCCGCTGTTGCACTGGTCGATCGTCTGCTGAGGCGTGAGCTGCGCGATGGCGCCGCTCAGCTTAATATCGTAATAGTCGACCGATAGGTTGAAGCCTGGGATAAAAGTCGGCCGGAAGATCGCGCCGGCCGTGATAGTATCCGCGCGTTCGGGCTGAAGATTGGGGTTGCCGCTCCGGCGGCCGATGAAGGCGGTGCTCGCGTTGTTGTAGAGCACAGTACCCTGGATGCTCACCGGCCCGGTGAACAGCTCAGAGACGTTCGCCGCCCGGATATCGCGCGAGCGCGTCGCACGGAACCGGAGCGACTCGAATGGCTCGTACGAGCCGCCGACCTTCCAGGCGGTGAGCGTTCCCACCGTGCTGTAGTCGATCGCTCGGATCGCGCCGTTGACCGTCAGCGAATGCGCGATTGGCGAGTCCTTCAGCAGCGGCGCCTCCAGTTCGACGAAGCCTTCCTTCACGTCATAACTGCCGGCCAGCGGCTGGGGATTGGAGAGGTAGAAGGAGCCGCGCTGGCCGACAAAAGAGGCTGGCAGGCCGCGGACTCCAGCGGCAGAGATGACCGTCTGCGACAATTCGTCGGACGTCTGGTTCGCGCTCTCGCGCCGGTACTCGACACCCGCAGCCAACTGCACGCGTCCGGCGGGCACGTCGAAGAGTCCGCCGCGCACGGTCAGCGCGGCGACATCCTGCTTCAGCTTGAGCAACTGGACCGCTGAACCGTTAATCCAGGATAGTGCAGCCTGAGAAGGTGACCCTTCGCCGAACAGGTTGATGGGAACACATCCCGGGTCGAGACCTTGCAGCGTAGAACGACAGACGATCTGGTTGGTGGTAGGATTCACGACGGCATCTGCGGCCGCGAACAGGCGTCGGTAGATGGTGTTATTGTAGGTCTCAACGCGATATTCGTTGGAGCCGTGGGCGTAATAGCCTTCCGCTTCCCAGTTGCCATCGATCTTCCATTCGAAGCCGGCGGTGACCCGCCAGGTGTCGCTCCGCCCGTCCACGCGCGCATAGCCGAAGTCGCGATTGACGCGGGCGAGCCGGAACGACGTCGCGCCCGCGGCCGCAAGGCGTGTGCGGATATCGTTCGGCAGGAAGGCGTTGTCGTTAAAGATCGTGTACGCCGTCCCCGACGTTTGCGAAGGCCGCGCCAGATCATAGCTGGAGGTGGATCGCGCGGCCGACCCTTCTGCGAAGACGCTCAGGCCGCTTGTCAGTTCGCCAGTCAAGCGTCCGAAGATGTTGTAGCTCTCCAGCCCGGCCGTGAAGCCGAACTGCGTCGGCGCACCGTCGCCACCGATCATGGTCGTCGCCGTGACGGCGGTTCCGAGCTGGAATGGGGCACTGACGCCGCCCGGCAGAAACTGCGTGTTGTTGAGTGGCCCTCCGACGATCAGCCCACCGAACGATGCATTCGAGGCTACGCTGGGCGCGATCAGGCGCGCGGGTGAGCCGGTTGGATTGACAATGATCGCGTAGGCGGCGTCGGCCCAGGGCCGCTGACCAGGCGCGTGGATTTCCCCCGTGCGGCGATATTCGGCGCTCAGCAGAAGATGGGCCGAGTCGTTGAACAAGGAGGAGCCGAAGGTGAGCGCGGCCTGCTGTGAAGGGCCATCGCCCAAGTCCGACACGCCGGCCTGCACCCGTGCCCTCAATCCGGTGAAATCCTTGTCCAGGATGAAGTTGACGACGCCGGCCACCGCGTCCGAACCATAGGCGGCGGAGGCGCCGCCCGTGACGACCTCGACCCGCGAGATCAGGTCTTGGGGGAACAGGTTCACGTCGGGCGAGCCCGCGGCACTCGCGGCGACGACGCGTCGGCCATCCAGTAGGGTAAGCGTGCGCTGCGACTCGAGCCCGCGCAAGCTAAGGAAGGCAGCGCCGTTGCCGCGCACGGCCGACGGCCCCGCCGTAGACGAACGCGACGAGTTGCGGAACTGCGGAAGCTGGGTGAGCGCGTCGGTGAGCGACGTCGGCGCTGCCGCGCGCAAGTCGGCAGTGCTCGAAACGGTCACCGGCGTGGGCGACGCGAAACCGGACCGGAGCCGAGTTCCAGTGACGAGGATCTCGGCACCCTCGTCCTGTGCGGCTCCGGTGCCCGGATCTGCCGTGCTTGCGCCCGTGCCTCCGCTTTGCTGCGCCGCGACCACATCCTCGGGCGTGGCAGGGCAGTCCTTCTCGGCGGAATTGTTTGTGGACGACGCACAGTCGCCTCGTCCCGTGACGCTCCCGGGAGTTGCGTCCTGTGCAACTGAGGGGGCGGCGACGAGGATCGCCATCAGCGCCGATGACGCCAGCAAAGCCTGTTTCATCATTCTCTCCATCTGGTGTTGAGGGACGCCCGTGGCGGGCGCGGCGATCATGAAAGGTGACGCTGCGCCGTCTCGAGATCGGCCCGGATCGAGCGTCGCGCGGACCAGAAGAGGGCGAACGGGACGAAGCCGATGAAGCTCGACATGATCAGCGCCATCTGCACCCCGCGGCCCGACCCCAGGCCTGCGGAGGTCGAAAACCAGTCGCTCATCAGCCCGACCGTGAGCGGCCCCAGTCCCAGGCCGATCAGGTTGAGCACGAGGAGGAGGAAGGCCGTCGCAGTCGCCCGCATGTGCGGCGGCGCGACCCCCTGCTGCGTCGTATGCACGGAGCCGAACCAGAGCGAGTTGAAGAGGCTGGGGATGGTCATCAGAGCAAGGGCAAGCCACGCCTGAGGAACCAGCACCGCTGCAATGTATGTGGGGATCGTCACCAAGGCGGCGATCGCCGGAATCGTTGCATAGGCCCGAACGTCGCGCCGGCTTGCACGATCGGCCATCTGCCCGCCGAGCCAGACACCGAGCGCACCGGTGATGCCGGTGGCGAGCCCAAGCGCGACGCCGAGGAAGCCGGCGCGCTCGAGCCCAAAGGTCGCTGCCAGCCGCGCCAGTTCCCCGTCGTGCATGCGGAAGAAGAACGACGCGGTGAAGGGCGCGTGGCCGTAGGTGACGAATGCCTGGAACGCGGTGGCGAGCACGAAGAGGCGGTAGGTCCGGATGCGGGCGAGAGTGGCGACCGTTTCGCCGAAGGTCGACCTGCCGCGTGCGGCGATGGTCCGCGCGGATAGGCCGCGGCGGGGCTCCCGCAGCGTCAATCCCGCCAATAGGGCGAGCAGCACGCCCGGAAGTCCCACCACGAGGAACGCCGAGCGCCAGCCCACGGCATCGAGCAGCAGCCCGCCCAGCGCCAGTCCCATTAGCGAGCCGAGCGGCACACCGATGTGGTAATGGGCAAGCGTGGACGCGCGCTTCTCAGCCGGTGTGTAGTCCATGATCAGCGACATGGCCGGCGGCGTCAGCCCCGCCTCACCGACGCCGACACCCACTCGTCCGGCAAGCAGCTGGACGAAACTGCCCGCATAGCCACACACGGCGGTGAACAGGCTCCAAACAGCCACAGCTATACCGATGATGACAGGTCGATTGCCGTGCTCGGCCACGCGCGCGATGGGAATGCCAGCGATCGTATAGAGCAGCGCAAACGCCAAGCCCGACATGATTCCGATCTGCCAGTCGGCGAGCTGCAGCTCGTGCTTGATGGGCTCGGCCAAGATGTTGATGATCTGGCGGTCGAGAAAGCTCAGCATGAACAGCGCAAGCATCAGCGTGACGGCGTACCGCCGATACCCGATGGGCTGAGGTGCGATCGCGCCTGTCGAGCTATCGACCAGCGCTACTCCGCTCCTGTCCAACGCATCCCTCCAATATTTTTGTTTATGAGCCCATATTCCATCTCATGGAACGACTTGTCTACCCCAAATAATTCTGCGTGCAAAAGAGCCTTGACGTGAAAACGCCATTCTATCACACAGAACAACTGAGAGGTGGATCATGGAAGATAATCCAGCACGCGCTTCGGAGTCGCTGATGCGGTTCTTCGAGAATATGCGGTCGCGCATTGGCGAACGTCGCCGTCGTCACATCGGGATCGTCAGCGAGATACTGATCCGCCGCTATGCGCTCGCCATCGGTGAGCTTGACCCAATCCACCACGACGAAGCCGCCGCCAAGGCTGCGGGTTTCGCCGGCCTCGTTGCGCCGCCAAACCTGCTTGCGGGCGTCGCCGAATGGGGAGCCGGCTTGCCCGAGGACGAGCTAACCCCGGACGGCACTGTGCGGCTGGAAGGTACGGGCGACCTGCGCGTCATGGGTGCGGGTGAGGAGATGGAGCTGCTGCAGCCCGTTATCGCGGGCGCGGACGTGTACGATGAAGAGATCATCGAAAGCGTCGATCTCAAGCAAGGCCGCAGTGGCCGTATTGTCTTCGTGACTACGCTCCACGAATTCGTCGAGGCCGACGGCACCGTCCTGAACCGCAATCGCCGCACCATCCTCGCGCGTGCCTGATCCGGAGTGCAATCCACGATGACCGGCCCCCTGCTCCCTGGCGAAAGCCTGCCCGAAATAGTGATGGTTCCAGCCGCTCTACAGCTGTTCCGATACAGCGCCGTGACCTGGAACGCCCACCGCATCCACTACGATCACGAATGGGCCGCGCACGAAGGTCACGGCGGCCTGGTCGTGCATTCGCATCTGCACGCCGCTAACGTGCTTCGCGCGCTGACCCAGGGACTTGGCAGCGAGTGGCACGTCCGCAAGGTCGCCTATCGCATCGTTCGTTCCGCCGTCGCCGGCGACACGCTGACGGCACGAGCGGAGCTGACAGAACGCTCGGCGGACGGCCGGACGCTGATTTTCGCTCTCCGCGAGTATAATCAGAACGGCGACAGCTGCCTCGAAGGCAGCGCCACCGCGGAGACACGACGGTGAACGCCGCTCACGGTTTGGCGATCCGCGGTGCCTGGCGGCCGGCAACAGAGGCTGCCGTGGCGGCGTTGCCGGCAACGTTGGGCGTCTTTGAAGTCGCGAGCGACGACGGGGAGATTCAGCTGATCGGTTATGCCGGCGGGCGTTCACTCTTCGGTCTGCGATCGAGCGTCACAGCCGCTCTGGCGCGCGATTCGCGCACCAGCCTGAAGGTTCGAGTCGAGCAGAACATGCAGTATATATCGCGGTGGAAAGAACTGCTGATGCTCCACATCGGCCGACACGGTGCACTCCCGCCGCTCAACGACTCCAACGACATCATCGAACTGGGCCGCCTGGGGCCAGCGGTTCAGGGGGACAGACCATGATCGACTTTACGCCCACTCAGGAACAGCAGGCGCTGATCGACGTCGTCCGCCGCTTCGTCCGCGAAGAGATCGTGCCGCTCGAGGCGGATCTGGACCCCGACGCGAGCGAGCTCCATCCCGAAGATGCGGCGCGTCTGGAGGCGAAGGTGCGTGCGCTCGGGCTGTACGGAATGGATATCCCGGAGGAATTCGGCGGCGCCGGACTCGACGTCGTGACCCGGACGTTGCTGGCGTTCGAGATGACGCAGCACCGGGGCGGCTTGTACGCACCCTGCTATGGCGTGTTCGGCGGCGCCGGCCTAGCGCAGCTCTACGACGCGACGGATGACCAGAAGGAACGCTATCTCTATCCTATGCTGCGCGGCGAGAAGCACGGCTACTTCGGCCTGAGCGAGCCGAGCGGCGGCAGCGACCCGGCTCGCGCAATTCGGACGCGCGCGGTGCAGGATGGCGACGACTGGATCATCAACGGGTCCAAGCTCTGGATCAGCGGCGCGGACCGGGCCGACTTCGGCGTCGTGTTCACGCGCACCGGCGAAGGTCGCGAAGGGATCACTGCCTTCATCGTCGATACCGACACGCCCGGCTTCCAAGTCCGTCGCGTGGTGCACACAATGCGCTCGACCCATTATGCGACGGAGCTGTCGTTCGATGACGTCCGGGTGTCGGATCGCAATCGCCTTGGCGATGTTGGCAAGGGATTCGCACTCGCCAACGGGCGGCTGAGCGCGCAACGCATTCCCTATGCCGCTCAGTGCGTCGGCGTCGCCGAAGTCGCTCACCGGATGGCGGTCGCCTATTCGAAGCTGCGCGAAACCTTTGGTCAGCCGCTCGCCGCACGTCAGGGTATTCAGTGGATGCTGGTCGAAAACGAGATCGATCTGCGCAGCGCCCGGCTGCTGGTGCTGCAAGCCGCGGCCAAGGCGGATGCCGGGGAGCCGTTCCGAACGGAGGCGGCGGTCGCTAAGATCGTGGCCACAGAGGGCGCGGGCCGAGTCGTGGATCGCGCGATCCAGATCCACGGCGGCTTGGGCGTGAGCAAGGAACTTCCGTTGGAACGCTGGTACCGCGAATTGCGTATCCGGCGAATCGGCGAAGGTCCGACGGAGGTGCAGAAGGTCATCATCGCACGCGACTTGCTGGGTCGCGTAGCTGGCTAACACGAGCGGTCTGCTTTTCGAACAGCGTTCCGAACTCATAGACCGTGGGAGTCATTGCCGCTAACTAGCCATGGATAATCATCAGCATGGAACCTCGGGCACGATGCACGCCTTCGTGTCGGAGGCGAGAACAGTCTTGACCCCAGCCGTCCTGCGCACGCTCAAGATTCTAGACTCTCTCGCTCGTCGCGGACCGACGCGGCTCTCCGAGCTCGCGCGCGAGTTCGACCTGCCCAAGAGCAACGTCCATCGTCTTCTCCAGAGCCTGATGGAGGAAGGATTCGCGCAGCAGGACGACACCGGCCGCTATGAAGCCAGTATGAAGGTGCACGAACTCGGCGCGCTTGTTGCTAATCGCAATCCGGTGAAGCGGGCGGCCACGCCGTTTGTGCAACAGCTCCATCAGGCCACGGGCGAGACCGTCGCGCTCGCGGTGCTGGTAGACAGCGACATCCTCTATGTGGAGCGGGTGCTTTCCCTGACGCCGCTTCGAGCTACCCTGCGGGAAGGGTGGAGGGTGCCTGCGGCGTTCACGGCCGCCGGAAAGGTGATCCTCGCTCATCATGCCACCGGGCTCGAGCTGTTGGACACCATCATCAGCACGGTACCCGAGGCGGCAGGGCTCGATCGTGCGGCGATGATCGACGAGTTCGAGTGCATTCGCGATCAAGGCTTCGCCGTCAGCCGCAGCGGGTGGACCCGAGGGATCAATAGTGTGGCTGCTGCAATTGCCGACCACACGGGCGGTCCGGTCGGCGCGTTGGCGCTCATCGCTCCGGCGGAACGCCTGAGTGAGGAGCAGGTCCCCGAGGCCGCCCTCAAGGTGCTGAACGCCTGCGCTCGGGTGAATGATCTCCTATCCGCGCGGTGAACGCGTTCGGGGGCACTGTCAGACGTAATGCACCGGCTGGTAATCGGCGCGGGTTAGGGGGTTGGACATGCCCCGCCCGCGCCAGCCTGCTAGCCCGTTCCGCTATTTCAACTCCTCGCCCGAGGTGATCAGGCTCGTGGTGCTGATGTACGTCCGCTTCTCTATCGCGGTCTGTGTCAAGGTGCGCGCGTCATCGGGTGCCGCCTGAAAGGCGGCACTGGGTGGTACGGAGGAGCGCCGACGAGTGGCGGGGTAGACCTGTTGTTCTGCCGAGCTTGAGGTTGCCGCACGGGGTTCGCGCTTCTCTCCGAGGTCGACGCTGTGGTCGCCTCATGATGGGGTAAGAAAGGCGGATGGACCAATCTTTCCGGCGCCCTTGCCGTTATTGGCAGGGCTGCGGACGTAACGATCTCACACCACCTTCGTCCCCGTGAGGACCTCTTTCTGCCGAGGGCAGAACTGGAAAGCTGCTGCTGGTGACGATCAAACGGCCGCAGCGGGTTCGCTGCCCCAGCGGAAGTCTGTGCCGTCGGTCCACATCCGATGGAGGATCACCGCCAAGCGACGTGCCACGGCGACGATGGCGCGGCGCATGCCACGCCGCTGCGCCACCCGCATGCCCCAAGCCTTGAGCCAAGACCAACTCCGGCTCTGGGTAAGCAGGATTTGCGCCGCCTCGTACAGCATCGTGCGCAGCATGGTGTCGCCAGATTTGGAAATGCCGCCGTCATAGTCGATTTCGCCCGACTGGTGACGCCGCGGTGTAAGCCCGACGTGGGCACCGACTGCTCTCGAATGAACGAAGCGCTGTGGCTGGTCGATGGTCGCACGGTAGGTCAACGCAACGACGGCGCCGACGCCTGGCGCGGTCATCAGTCGTCGGCAAACAGGATCGTGTCGGACGACATCAAGCAGCATCTTGTGCAGCCTGGTGAACTCGTGGCGCATGACGCGCCGGATGGTGAGCAGCGGCTCGACGATGGCGGCTAGGCTGGGCAACCCCGCGACCAACTCACGAATGCGGGCCTCGAACCCGACCTGTCCGACCATACCGACCTTCAGGCCGAAGTTGCGGAGCGTGCCGCGCAGGTCAGCATCGATGTCGAGCATCTTGCGCTGGACCAGCTTGCGCGCGGTCAGCAGCATCCGCTTCTCCTGGCTCGCCAGCGTCTTCACGTGCACCGGCTTGAACAGGCCAACGCGCATCATCTGGGCGATGCCGCGCGCATCGTGCCGGTCGGACTTGTTGATCTGCTGCGCCTTAGGTGTTTAGTCCCGGCATCTGGTGGATCGGATTGACGATGAACCGGTCTGGCTCTGACGTCCAGATCTTGGTGATATATTCGTAGGGTGTGAG
>NZ_FNZB01000019.1 GCF_900109205.1 Sphingomonas sp. OV641
TGTTGCCGCCAGTTAGAAAAGACACATTCTCCGCCAGATAGAAATGACACCGCCTCGTGGCAGCGGGGGCAGCGTGGAGCCCCCCAAGCAGCGCAGCGCTGCCCCCGCTGTGGCGCTGCCTTGTCGGCTCTTGCGCCCTCGGACCCGCTGCGCCAGCAGTGGGCTCGGTCACGCCTTTGAAGGACGACCGAGATGCAACACTTCTGTGCTGGCGCTTGGCAGCCCTTAAAAGGTTATTCTACTTCTAATTTGGTGCATCATCGCTTTGAGTGAGTGCTTGCGCAGTGGAGAGTATCGGCCGAAGGCGGTCTGGCGTAATCACAATGGTTGTGCCAGGAGCGCTTGCTGCGAGTACGCGCTCGCGAAACAGAGGGTCAACCTCGATATCGTTGGCGTCGATTGCTTGCTGTGTCTTAGCATCCTGGCCCGGTAGTGGCATACGGAGCCATGTTCCTTTCGACTGAAGTTGATAGACGGTCGGTGTTCTGATGTCGGTGTGGATGATCGCTCGCGCCGCACCTATCTCTCGGCCACGACGTATAACCCGCACCTCCTGATCCGTCGTGCTAACAACTATCGAGAGAGGGCTGACGCCGATCACGTTCGTCCACTGCATCTTCAAGCCTTCCCCGGACTTGGTCATTAGCGGGGCCGCTCCCGTGAGCGCCATCGTTGGCATCGTCGCGAGGCGTGTCACGACCACCAGCATCCCGATCTTCGTCTCTCGAAAGATCAGCCTCGCGAACGCTGGTGGCAGGCGGATGCACCCGTGCGACGCCGGGTAGCCCGGCACGGTTCCGCCATGGAGCGCGACCCCGTCCCAAGTCAGACGCTGCATAAAAGGCATCGGCGCATCGTCATACAGGGACGAGCGATGCGAGACCTTTTTCTGAAGAACCGCATAAATCCCGGCGGGCGTCTCGTGACCACGTCGACCCGTCGACACGGTGGAGATCCCGATCGGTATCCCGTTGCGGTAAAGCGCAGCCCGCTGCGTTCTAAGATTGACGACCAGCAGCATGGGACCGACAGGCGAGACCTGAGGCGCCCAGAGGAACTCGCCAGGCCTCAGCGCCTCGACCATGCGCTGCACCGTGCTTCTCTCGTCTAGCCCACCCGCATGTGCGGGAGAGATCGCGAGCAGCATGGGCAACAGCAGCAGCCCGAACGTCCCGATAAGCAGGCGAAGTCGTTGGTCGCGTCCGAGTTGCACGGCAGAACTCCTCTGCGCGTATCATCCTCGAGGTAGCACCGGATCCCCATCCGTATGTTCCCCGATGTCGAGCTCAAATCTCGAGCGGTATCGCCGACAAGCCGCTTAGCGGCGCAAATCTTTATCGAGGAGAGAAAGAGTGACCGACATGCGCGCAGTCGCCGGCGCCAACGAGCCGCCCCAACCGATCAAGCACGCAGCGATCGACGGCGATCCCTTCCATTGGCTGCGAAGCGAAGTCGATCGCCTCTTCGACATCGTGGGTAAACCCGACGCCACGATGACCTCGGAGGTCGCACCGCCGCTTGCGCTGGATATGATCGAGAACGACGACACCTATCGCATCACGGCAGAGCTGCCTGGCATGAAGGACGACGATATCGAGGTTACGCTCGCCAACGGCGTGCTGACGATCTCCGGCGAGAAGCGGCACGAAGAAGATCGTCAGATCGGCGGCACGCTTCTCAGCGAACGTCGCTACGGGTGCTTCGCGCGCGACGTGCGGCTGCCCGACGACGCGGACCCGGCGCACGTCGAGGCGCGCATCAAGAAGGGTGTGCTGACCATCAATCTGCGCAAGGATGAGCATGCCGCCAGTCGGGTGCGGCGTGTGGAGGTCAAGAAAGATTGATCGACTGCCCGTCGCCGCTTCGCGCGACGGGCACTTCGTCTGGTTAGTGCGTCAGGCCTACCGGCCTAAGAGACCGAGCAGCTCGTGATGCCTCAGCGGTTTTTGTAGCACGGCCACATATCCGCAGCTCAGCGCCGCGCGCTCCAGATCCGGGGTGTGGTGACCGGTGATCATGAAAGCGCGACCGTGCCAGCCGCGCTTTCTGAGGGCGGTGAGCACGCCTATGCCATCGCCATCTGGCAGCCGGTAGTCCGCGACGAGGATACGCGCAGTGTCGATATCCTCGCCGCTAAGGACACGAGCTACGTTGGGGTACGATCGCACGTCGAAGCCCTGCCAGTGGAGCAGAAGCTGCATGGAGCGACGGACAGAGTCGTCGTCCTCGACGACAATCACGGTCCTGGTGGGTGGCTGGTCGTTCATAGAATAAGGCTAGCGCGATGGCTCGAGCGGCGCCCTACGTAGAGTTCCGGTCATCTGCGCCGAGACCGGCGGCGAAGGCGAGCCGGAGCGCGGCTGAGAAGCTGCGGACCTCCAGCTTGGCCATAATGTTCGCCCGGTGAACCTCCACCGTCCGGGGCGAAATGCCGAGGTCGTAGGCGATGGTCTTGTTCGGCAGGCCGGCGGCCAGCCCTTCGAGCACCTCTTGCTCGCGTGGCGTGAGGCGGGCGATCACAACCGCTGCCTCTCTGGCGGCGTCCATCGCTTGATGCCCGTGATCCAGCCTAGCGAAGCCGATCTCGAGTGCGGCGAGAAGCATCGCCTTCTCGAACGGCTTCTCAAGGAATTCGACAGCCCCGGCTTTCATAGCCGCTACCGCGATCGGTACGTCGCCGTGCCCCGTCAAGACGATGATCGGCAGCGTCACGCCCCGCCGGCTGAGTTCCCGCTGCACTTCCAGGCCGTCCATCTCGGGCATGCGGATGTCGAGAAGGATGCAGCCCGGCGGCGCCTCACGAAGGGTCTTGAGGAACGCTGTGCCGGTCTCGTGGACCCTCACGTCGAAGCCCGAGGTTCGCAGCAGGAAGGTCAGCGACCGCCGCACGGGCTCCTCGTCGTCCACGACATGCACCAGTCGGCGCTCGGTCATTGCTCCGTCTCCATGTCGGCGGCCGGGAGAGTGAACGAGATGATCGTGCCGCCTCCGCTGCGAGGCTCGGCCTGGATGCGACCGCCATGCGCCTCGACGATCGTGCGACAGATGGAAAGGCCCAGCCCCATGCCGTTCTTCTTCCCCGACGCGAATGCCTGAAAGAGGCGAGGCGCGATCTCGGGATCGATGCCGACGCCGGTATCGGCGACCGAAATGCGGACCGCATCGTCTTCCCGGCGCGTGCTGACGGTGATGTCGCACGCCTGCCCACCGCGAAGCGCCTCAACCGCGTTGCGGAGCAGATTGACGAGTACCTGCTGGATCTGAACCCGATCCACAAGCACGCGGTCGGCCGAGGGATCGAGGTCGACGAAGCTGCGCACGCCGCGCTCGCGCGCACCGATGAGGCCGAGCTGCATGGCGTCCGTGATGAGTTCCGCGAGCGGTTCGATGGCGCGTTGTGCCTCCCCGCGGCCCACAAAGTCGCGCAGTCGACGCACGATCAGGCCTGCTCTGAGCGACTCCTTCGCTGCCTCGCTTACGGCTTCGCGGAGGAGATCGGTCTCACGCTCGTCTTCGCTGACCAGATCATTTGCGGCTTCGAGGTAGTTCGCGATGGCGGTCAGGGGCTGGTTTATCTCATGAGCAAGCGTGGAGGCCATCGTTCCCATCGCGCTCAGCCGGGAAACGTGGATGAGTTCGGCTTGCAACTCCTTCAACCGCAGTTCGGCACGCTGACGCGCGGTCAGGTCGCGGATGAAGCCGGTGAAGATGCGCCCCGCAGCGCTCCGTGCTTCGCCGACCGACAGCTCCATCGGGAACTCGGTACCGTCCCGGCGCCGGCCCACGACGACGCGGCCGATGCCGATGATCCGACGCTCCCCGGTTTCCATGTACCGTTGCAGGTAGCCGTCATGTCGGGCGCGGTGATCTCCGGGCATGAGGAGGTTGACGTTGCGGCCGAGGATCTCCGCCTCGGTGAAGCCGAACAGGCGCTCGGCCGCTGCGCTGAAGGATTGGATCAGCCCCCGCTCGTCGATCACGACCATGGCGTCCGGCACCGTCGCCAGTACGGAGCGCATGTGCGCTTCGCTTTCCGTGATCATGCGCTCCGCCGCACGCTTCCCGGTCACATCCACGATCGACAGGCCGAAACCACGGGGACGACCGTCGAGCGCCTGTATGGGCGCTAGCGTGATGTCGGCGATGAACTCGGATCCGTCTGCGCGATTGCACCAGTCCTCGGTGCGCCGTGTCGCGGAGGCTTTGCTGAGGGCGACGTACTGTCCGGCCGCAGGCCAGAACTCGTCGAGGCGGCGGCCAAGGGCCTCATCCGCGCGAAGGCCGAAGAGTCGTTCGGCCCCTTGGTTCCAGTAGGATACGGTCAGGTCTGGGGTGGCGAGCAGCAGCGCGCGATCGCTGACGCTGGCCACGAACAGCGCAATGTCTTCGATCTGCTCCGGCGACGGGGCTGCCGACGTCATGCTCATCGTCCGGCCTTCATCTCGGTCTCGAGCCAGCGGATGCGGCCTACGATGGCGACGAAGAAGGCGGTTGACCAGCCCAGCAGGATAATGCCGTTCGCGCTCTCGATGGCGCCGAGGACGCGCCAGTCAGCGCCGAGAACGACGTCGCCGTAGCCGACCGTGGTGTAGGAAGCCGTTGAAAAGTACAGGCATGCCTCCGCGGTGGGCAGCGCATCCACCATCAGGTAGAAGGCGGCGTATAGCCAGATCTCGGCGGAGTGCAGCAGGAAGAGCGCGGCTGCGGCGACGCCGATGGCGACGGCCTGCCGCACCAGGTCGGCCCGATCGGAATGACGCCTGCGGTTCAGGAGCACCATCAGCCCGCCTATCCCTAGCAGATGCAGGGTGCAGGTGGCGGCGACCAGGGCGGTCGCGGTCGCAAGCTCCAGGATCAGTTCCATGACCTACGAGATCCCACGACGATGGCGCGTGAGCCATCCGGGGAATCCCGTAGACGTGCTTGATCAACGCCGGTGCACGAGCAGCATCGGGACCTGGCAGTCCTTCAGCATCTTGCGTGTCACGCCGCCGAAGATTGCCTCCATGGTCCGCGCATGGCCGAAGCCGCCCATGACGATGTAGTCGTAGCCGCGCCCGGCTGCTTCGCAGATCAGCCACTCGCCGACTTGGTCGTAACCGACGGGCTCGCTTCTGACCGTGCTGCGAACGCCGTGTCGGGAGAGGTAGCACGCTGCATCTTCGGCGGTCGTGGCGAGCGAACCGTCGTCGACATAGAAAATCGTGACGGAACTGGCGTGCTGGAGCAGGGGAAGGGCCGCCGCCAGAGCCGCCTCCGCGTCCTGCGAGCCGTCCCAGGCCACCAGCGCGCTGCCCCCGACATCAAGTCTGCGCACGCTCGGCGGCATGGCGAGGACCGGCTTGCCGGTATGCACCAGCACGTCGCCCAGCACGTGGGTCATATAAGGGTACATTTCCCTGGCGTCGTCGGTGCTAAGCACGATGAGATCGGTAAGCCGGGCCCTTCCTTCGATCGTCTGCGCGAGGAAGCCCGTCTGCTCGAGCCAGTCGAACGGCACGTCCTCGTTCTCCATGCGGATCCGCATACGCCGGCCGTGGCGCTGCTCGGCGTCGTGGTCTGCGGTAAGCAGCATGCCGGCCTCGCCGATCGCTGCGTAGTGACCGACGTATTCCGGAATGACCGTCAGGTCGAGGCACGTCACGTGTCCGTTGAGAGCTCGTGCCACCTCGAGCGCGGCCTGAAAACGCGCCTCCTGACCTTCGTCATCGTGGATCAGTAGAAGGACGTTCTTCATCGCAGGTCTCCTCGGCTAGGTGCAAGGAGACGGTAGAAGGCGAAATCTGCCGCCGATATGCGGGTTTTCCCGGAGAATAATCCTCATCGTGGTTTGGCCGTTCTGCGAAGTTCTTCGCGGCGCGCCGACAAAGCGGCTCAAGCGCGCACACCTCGCACTCGGCCGGATCACGGATCGCGCGACACTTAAGGCAGTATGCCTGTGCCAGTTCGTCATGAGGGATCCTGGCGGCGGGGTCGTCAGCGCCGATCGCCATGCCAACCTCCTGGAAGGCTCGCCGTCTCAAGTAGGCGCGCTCGAGCGCGTCCGGGTTGGTGTTCGCGAAGACCGCGGGCGGATTCTCAGTCGTCATGACTCGAACACCTCGGAAAGCAGTGAGCCGTCGAGCATGGCGCACGTCCTTGCAGCCGTCGCACGCACACGCTCGAGCTGTGCGGCAGCGTGAGCGGCGCACATGTTCGGCACGATGTTCTCGATCATGACGTGGTCGCTCTGCTTCATGCCGAACCCGCGCCACAGGTAGACGTCGAAGATCTCTCGCAGCGAGAGCACCTGGCCCTTCTCGCTGAGCCAGGAGAGGGGAAGACCGGAGGTGCTGAACGAGACCAGCGGCTTGCCGGCGAGCGGAAGCTGCCCCTTCTGATCGTGAAGGTCGCGGAACGAGTAGCCCGCGCCGAGCACGCGGTCGACGTAGCCCTTCAGGATGGCAGGAGGCAGACCGTACCAGATGGGATAGACGAGCACGAGGACGTCCGCCGAGCGCAGATGAACCAGCTCCTCCATGACGTCGGCACGCGGTGTCCAGCCGGCAGTGCTCGGACGTTCGTCGGCGCGGAGCACCGGGTCGAAGCCGAGCTCATAGAGGTCCCGGACCACGACGCCGTGACCATGCTCAAGCGCGCTCGAGCGGTAGGCGTCGACGACAGCCCGATCGAAGCTGTGGGGAGAGGGGTTGGCATAAACGATAAGGTGCGAGGGCCTGATCTGCTCGCCTCGTGCTCTGCCCGTAGTGACTAGGCCGTCCATCATCTGCCCCCGACTAGATTGCGCAGGGCAGTCTCCTCCTCGGCGACGCGGCGGACTATGCGTACTTATACATAAGCGGGCTGAAGCCGACCGATCAGCGGGAAGCCCGAGTGCTCCAAGCCAACCAGATCGCCACTGCGACGAGACCGATAGCGTAAGCCTTGCCGATCAGGGGCAGCCGGGCCGTGCCTGCCCGGCCCGTGCCAGCGGCGAGAAGAACGATCGTGACGTGCACGGTCGTGGCGATGGCGATGTGGGTGCCGCCGAGTACGGTGGCCTGCTTCCAAAGCTGTCCACGCTCTAGGTCGAGGAACGCGGGCAGAAGGGCAACATAGAATATGGCGGCCTTCACGTTGAGCAAGTTCGTCAGCAGGCCGCGAGCAAGGAGCGCCGCATCGTCGCCCACGTCCACAGGGTCTCGGGACATCTTCGATCGCCAGGCGTCCCTCGCGAGCCAGAGCATGTACGCGATGCCCGCCCAGCGCAGTGCCTCGTACAGGAAGCGGTGCTCGAGGACCCCTTCGGCGATCCCGAGCAATGACAGCACCAGGTAGAACGACAATCCGAGCGCCACGCCGACGCAGGCGATCAGTCCTGCGCGTTGTCCCTGTTGCCCCGAGACAATGGCGAGATAGCCCATGTTCGGCCCCGGCGTGAGCTCGATCAGCAGCGCGGTGCCTGTGAAGCGCAGGAAGGTCGCTGCCTCGACGCTGCCGCCAAACAGGCTTGCAACCGACATCGCCCGCGCTCCGGCATCTAGCCGACGATGAGCACGGGTCGATCGGTGTGCTCGACGATATCGCGCGTCACACCGCCCAGCAGGATGTCGCGCATGCGTGAGTGAGCGAAGCCGCCAATCGCGATCAGGTCCGCTCGCTTCTCCTTGGCGTAGATGGCGAGCGTCTCGGCCTCGACCTTCCTGTCGTTCACGATCCAGTGCCCTTCCGCCTTGAAGGCGTGCCGTTCGAGATGCCGCTTCACCTCGGCGTGCGCGTCGTGGTCGCGCTCGCACTGCATAAGCGTTTCGCCGACCGTCACGACGTCGATCGTCGCACCCGGAACGGCGAACTGCGTGAGGGCATGCATGGCGCGCGTCGCCTCCGGCGAAGCCTTCCAGCCGAGGACGGCGCGGGTCACGCGCTCGAAATAGCCGCTCTTTGGAAGAATCAATAGCGGTGTGCCGCTCGCGCGGATGAGCGTCTGGGCGACGCGACGCCTCAGCCACGGAGTCGTCCAAGTCTCCACCGCGCCCATCATGATAATGTCGGCCACCTGGCGGCTGCGTCGCAGGTCTCCCGCGAGCCAGGCGACGTCGTCGTGGAAGCCAAAGACCTGAGTCAGGCACTCCGCTCCAGCGAGGCACGTCTCAACGGCTGCGACGTTCGCAGCGTCCTCTCCCATCAGCACGACCTCCGGTACGTACAAAGCTCCAAAGGGCGCGAGCGCGGGCGATGCCATCGGCGCGGGGGTCAGCACGGCGACCTCGAGCGTCGCGTCATGTGCCTCGGCGTACGCCACGGCTGCTTTCAGGAAGGAAGATGCGGCGGAACCGTTGTCCACCACGGCTAGAATACTCTTGATCATGCGTCGATCTCCTCGGCACGATCCTGCGCTGAAGAAAGCAAGTCAGCGCTTCGTAGTTATACGTACTAGGCTCAGATGCCACCGCCATCATGATCACTTGGCCTTGGTGTTAAGCGTGTCCTTCGTGAAGCGGCAGGGGACGTTCCATGGACGTCCGCAGGTGAATGACAGCGAACGCTAGCGGGCGTACTCGCCGAGGCCGCGAGCAACCAGCTCCTCGTTGGAGAGGCGATGACCACGCTTGAGCCTGCTGTTGCCCAGCGTGCGACGGTCCAGCTTCTGACCGGATGAAGCCGGGGAGGGTGCCTTGAAGATGCCGACGGGTTGGGCGGTCCGCGCCGGCTCGTTGTTGTTGCGCTTGGCATGGTGCGGCTGAGCCTGCTGGATGGTGCGCGCCAGCGCCAGCGCGGCGTCGAGATGCTTGTTGTCGACCACAGCAGCCTGGTTCACCCGGCGCATCTTGTCGAACATGCGATAGGGCAGGACCGTGCCCTCGTGCTGGATCTCGAGGCGGCCATCGGGGTACTCGCACACGTCCACCTTCTTGCGCGCGAGCGCCTGCGCCGCAGGGGAGGGCTCCAGGATGAACATGGCCTTGTTGTAGTGCAAGGTGAGGGCACCGGTGACGGTGCGCTGCTCGCGCCAGACCATCTCCGCTTCCAGGTCTTCGTGGATGGCCAGCGGCCGGTGTAGATCGCGCGGGTCGAACGGTGCCATGGCGAACCGACGATTGTGCTGCGCCATGTAGGAGGGGAGGAAGGCGTTGGCTTGGTCGATGGTGGAGATGCGCTGTAGCCGCATCGCCTTGACGAGACGGTCCTGCAGCGTCGCATTGACCCGCTCGACGCGTCCCTTCGCCTGCGGCGAGTTCGCGCAGATCAGCTCGATGTTGAGCCGATCCAACGCCCGGCCGAGGTGGGTCATGCCGTCCCCTTTCGCCGAGGCCGTGTTGTTGCGGAAGGCGCTGTGCTTGTCGGTGTAGAAGGCTACTGGCTTGCCGTGCCGCTCAAGGTAGGTTCGCGTCGCGCGCATGTAGGAGAAGGTGCTCTCGCTCTCGACCATCTCGAGGTGCATCAGCTCGCTGGTGGCATCGTCGATGAAGACGAGCAGCGTGCATTGCGGACCGCGGCCCTCGAACCACCAGTGCTTGGAGCCGTCGACCTGGACGAGCTCGCCGCGGCAGTCGCGCCGATAGCGCGGCTGATACGGGCGAGGGCGCTTGGCCGCACGGTCCTGCCACAGCCCGGCCTCCATCATGATGCGCCGCAGGGTCTCGCACGACAGCCCGATGCCGTGGCGCTCAGCAAGGTACTCGCGCGCCAGCGTCGGTCCGAAATCGGCGTAGTGCTCGCGCACCAGCGTGACCACCTCGGCGCGAAAGGCGTCGCTGTAGCGTCGGTTGCTCGGGCGTCCTCGCTTGCGCGATACCATACCGCTGGCGCCGTCCTGTCGCAGGCGGCCCAGCAGCCGGTACACCTGCCGCCTTGCAAGGCCGAGCAGCTCCATCGCGTCCGCGACCCGGATCTCGCCGCGGTCGAGCCGCATCAGCGTGTCGAAGCGGGTGATCTCAGCAGCACTCATCGCCAGCACCGTCATACAATGCGCGTCCTCGTTGCCAAGAACGGCTATGACACCGGCGACCCGCCGATAGCACCGCAGAGTGCCATTTCTATCTAGCGGGCTGGTGCCATTTGTACTTAGCGCTTACA
>NZ_FNZB01000020.1 GCF_900109205.1 Sphingomonas sp. OV641
GTGGTCGTGGCGCACCCGTGACGTACCTGTCCCATACGGCTTCCTTCCATTCCAACGAAAGGATCGCACCATCAAACCGTGGGATCAAACACCTAAGACGGGTCAGGCGATCCGCATGGGATCGGCGTCGGAGAACGGCACGGAGGTCGTCGTCGGCACCGCGGTGATGCGGATCGGACAGAACAGCCGCAACGTCGCGACCGCGGTCGCCGATCGGTTGAAGTCGATCAACGCCTCGCTGCCACCCGACGTAGTGGTGCAGCCGGTCCTCGATCGCACAGCCCTGGTCAATTCCACCATCAAGACGGTGGCGAAGAATCTCGGCGAAGGCGCACTGCTCGTCATCGTCGTGCTGTTCCTGTTGCTCGGCAACTTCCGCGCCGCGCTGATCGCCGCGGCGGTCATCCCGGTCACGATGATGCTGACCGGGTTCGGAATGTTACGGCTGGGGGTTTCGGCGAACCTCATGTCGCTCGGCGCGCTGGACTTCGGGCTGATCGTCGATGGTGCCGTCATCATCGTCGAGAATGCGTTGCGGCGTCTCGCCGAGCAACAGCATCACGAAGGTCGCCTGCTGAGCGTCAAGGAGCGGTTGGAGGCGGTCGCGACCGCGGCGCGCGAGATGATCCGTCCGTCCGTGTACGGGCAGGCAATCATCATCCTCGTCTATGTGCCCTTGCTGACGCTGACCGGCGTCGAGGGCAAGACGTTCGTGCCGATGGCGCTCACCGTCATCATCGCGCTGCTGTTCGCGTTCGTCCTGTCGCTGACCTTCGTGCCTGCGGCGATCGCCATCTGGCTGTCGCGGAGGGTGAACGAGGAGGACGGGCGGATCATCTCGTGGCTGAAGCAGCGCTACGAACCGGGCCTTGAGAAGGCGATGAAGCGACCGTCGATCACCATCGGCGCCGGCGTCGTCAGCCTCGTCGCCGCGGCGCTTGCCTTCACGACGCTGGGACAGGTGTTCCTCCCCCAGCTCGACGAGGGCGACCTGCTCATCCAGGCGCTGCGCATTCCGGCGACATCGGTGCAGCAGAGCCAGGCGATGCAGGTGCCGATCGAGCGCATGGTCTCGAAGCAACCCGAGGTGCGGTTCGTCTTCTCCAAGACGGGCACGGCCGAGCTGGCTTCGGACCCGATGCCGCCCAACGCGACCGACATGTTCGTCATCCTGAAGCCGCATGCGGAATGGCCCGACCCCAAACTGGAGAAGGCCGCGCTGGTCGAGCGGCTGGAGACGAAGCTCGCGCAGTTCCCGGGCAACGCCTATGAGATCACGCAGCCAATCCAGATGCGGTTCAACGAGCTGATCGCCGGCGTGCGCGGCGACATCGCGGTGAAGGTGTTCGGCGACGACTTCGCCTCCATGAACCGCACCGCCGAACAGATCGCCGGCATCCTTCGCCGGACGCAAGGAGCGGCTGACGTGAAGGTCGAACAGACGACGGGACTTCCCATGCTCGACATTCGCGTCAACCGCGACGCGATGGCACGGGTCGGCGTCACCGCGCAGGATGTGCAGGACACCATCACCGCCACGCTCGGCGGTCGCGAGTCCGGCATGATCTTCGAGGGAGACCGGCGCTTTCCGGTGGTCATCCGCCTGTCGGACGCCGAGCGCGCCGACCTGGGGCTGCTCGAACAGGTGCAGGTGCCGGTCGCCGGCGGTGGCTATGTGCCGCTGTCCAGCGTCGCCGATATCGGCGTCGTCGACGGGCCGAACCAGATCAGCCGCGAGAACGGCAAGCGCCGCGTCGTCGTCCAGGCGAACGTCCGCGGACGCGACGTCGGCAGCGTGGTCGCGGATGCGCAGGCGGCGGTCGCCGGCGTGCGCCTGCCGGCGGGCAGCTATCTCGAATGGGGCGGCCAGTTCGAGAATCTCGAATCCGCCAGCCAGCGGCTCAAACTCGTGGTGCCGGCGTGCTTCGTGCTGATCCTGCTGCTCCTCTACGGGGCCTTGGGATCGGTACGCGATGCGGCGATCGTCTTCACCGGCGTGCCCTTCGCGCTGGTGGGAGGCGTGCTGCTGCTGTTCGTTCGCGGCATGGACTTCTCGATCTCGGCCGCGGTGGGATTCATCGCATTGTCGGGTATCGCGGTCCTCAACGGCCTCGTCATGGTTAGTTCGGTGCAGGAGCTGATCCGGTCGGGCATGGACCGGGCCGAAGCGGCGCGGACGGGCGCGCTCCAGCGATTGCGCCCGGTCGTCATGACCGCGCTGGTCGCCAGTCTCGGCTTCGTACCGATGGCATTCGCCAGCGGAGCCGGCGCGGAAGTGCAGAAGCCGCTCGCGACCGTCGTCATCGGCGGCCTGATCTCGGCGACGCTGCTGACGCTGTTCGTGCTGCCGACGCTTTACGCCCGGTTCGGGCAGCAAGCGGTCAAGGTCGACGACGCGGATAGGGCGGACGACGGCGCGCCGCTGCCGCAACCCGCATGATCGCGTCTGGCAGGGGGGACTGACGATGGCGGCGCTCAAGTTCGCACTGATCCCCATGATCGCGATCATGATCGGCGCGCTTCTCGCCGGGTGGCGCACACCCGGCGAGAGGCTGGTCGCCGCCATGCAGCACCTTGCAGCCGGCGTCGTATTTGCCGCGGCGGCGACCGAAATCCTGCCGCTGGTGATGCACGGGGGATCGCCGGCTGCGACGCTGATCGGCGGTGCGATCGGCGTCGCGGTAATGCTGGGCCTCAAGGCGGCGGAAGGCCGGTTTGACGGCCCCGTGGCGCTGCTCGCCGCGATCGGGCTCGATCTTGCTATTGACGGCCTGGTTCTGGGTCTGGCCTTCATCGCCGGCGAGAAGGCGGGCACGTTGCTGGCGGTCGCGCTGACGCTCGAAGTGCTGTTCCTGGCCCTGACGCTCACCAATGATCTGACGAGCCGGTATCGCAAGATGAAGGCGATCGGCCTAACCTGCGCGCTTGCGCTGCTGGTGCCGATCGGCGCACTCGTCGTGCAGCCCGTGGCGCTGCTGTCGCCGGTGTGGATCACGGGATTCCTGAGTTTCGGCCTGATGGCGCTGCTCTACCTCGTCACCGAGGAGCTGCTGGTCGAGGCGCACGAGAAACCGGACTCTCCGCTCATCAGCGCGATGTTCTTCGTCGGCTTTCTCGCACTGCTGCTCATCGAGGAGATCGCGATGTGACCGGCCTGACCTTGAGCGGTGTCGATGTGCGCCGCGATCCATCCCGTAAGGAGAAGAAAATGTCGATCACCACGGCGCGATGGTCCTTTCTGGCCGCTGCGATTGCCCTGTCTGCGTGTTCCGGCGGCAAGCCGGCGGGCCAGTTCGGATCGAACGAGTCCGGTGCGACCGATGCCATCCACGGATCGAGCGCACGGCACGGCCGGCATGGCGATGCCGTCGACCGGCGATCCTGATACCGACTTCCTTCGGGGCATGATCCCGCACCATGAAGGTGCGGTCGATATGGCTCGCGCCGAGCTTGCCAACGGCACCGATCCGAAGGTGCGCGCGATGGCGGAGGAGGTGATCCGGACCCAACAGGCCGAAATCGTGAAGATGCAGGCCTGGCTCGCCGAACGGCAAGCCACAAAGAAGGGGACGCGATAATGGCACACGATCACGGCGAAGCCGGGCACAGCCACGACCATACGGCCGGCGCCAACGCCAAGATGCTCAGATGGGCGCTTGCCCTGACGGCGACCTATCTCGTGGCAGAGGTGGTCGGCGCCTTCGTGTTCAACAGCCTCGCGCTGCTGTCCGACGCAGCCCATATGATGACCGACGTCGCCGGTCTGGTCATCGCGTTGATGGCGATCCATCTCGGCAAGAAGGCTGCCGACGACAAGCGGACGTTCGGCTACAAACGACTGGAAATCCTCGCCGCGACCTTCAATGCGATCCTGCTGTTCGTCGTCGCCATGTATATCCTTTACGAGGCGATCCAGCGCTTCCGCGAGCCGCAGTCGATTCAGTCGACCGGCATGTTGATCGTCGCGGTCATTGGCCTCGTCGTGAACTTCGTATCGATGCGTCTGCTGACCGCCGGCAAGGACGAAAGCTTCAACGTCAAAGGCGCCTACCTGGAAGTATGGGCCGACATGATCGGCTCGGTCGGCGTCATCCTTGGTGCCCTCGCGATACGGTTCACGGGCTGGACGTGGGTCGATCCAGTCATCGCCATCGGCATCGGCCTGTGGGTGCTGCCGCGCACCTGGGTTCTGCTCAAGGGAACGATCAACGTGCTGCTGGAAGGTGTCCCCGGCGGGTTGAAGCTGCCGGAGATCCGTTCAACGATCGCCGCCATTCCGGGTGTCGCCGGCGTTCATGACCTGCACGTCTGGTCGATGGCTTCGGACGAGATCAATTGCACCGCCCATGTGACGCTCGGCGAGGGCGTCGATCCCGATAGCGTCAGGGTTGCAGTGACCAGAACACTCGACGAGAGGTTCGGGATCGAACATTCGACGATCCAGACCGAAGCGCCATCGCAAGCCTGTGAGGATGACCAGCACCTTCATCGCTAGCCATCTCGGCGATCGAAAGTCACAACCGGTATGCTCTATGTCGTCATCAAGGCAATGATCTCCGGTGCGATTATCGCGGCGGTTTCGGAGATCGCCAAGCGCAGTCCCGGCGTCGGCGCACTTGTCGCATCGTTGCCGTTAGTCTCTGTGCTGGGAATGATCTGGCTGTGGCGCGACACCCAAGATCGGGTGCTGATGGCGTCTCACGCCGGGGCGACTTTCTGGTTCGTGCTGCCATCGTTACCGATGTTCCTGCTGATCCCCGCGTTGCTCGGGCGCAACGTACCATTCTGGCTAGCGCTGGGCGCGGGGTGCCTCCTTACCATCCTGCTCTATCTCGGCCTGGTATGCCTTGGTCCACGCCTCGGCCTGCGGTTATAGGCCATCAGCGCAGGTCTCCCGCAATGTTGAGAGGCAACGCACACTAGACCAACGCCATATATCCGCTATGCTGGATATATGGAAAACGACTCGGCTATCACTGCGCTGGGCGCACTCGCACAGGGCACCCGCCTCGACGTGTTCCGCCTGCTGGTGCGGCACGAACCGGACGGCATGGCCGCAGGCGATATCGCCCGCCAGCTCGACGTGCCGCAGAACACCATGTCGGCGCATCTCGGAATCCTCGCCCGTGCGGGTCTGGTCCGCTCCGAACGGCATAGCCGCTCGATCATCTACCGTGCCGATCTGGACGGCCTGCGCGCGCTGACGCTGTTCCTCGTCAAGGATTGCTGCGCCGGCAATGCGGAGCTGTGCGCGCCGCTCGTCGCCGAACTCGCCCCCTGCTGCTGAAAGGACATCCCGTGGCCGTCGATATCGTCATCTATCACAACCCCGAGTGCGGCACGTCGCGCAACACGCTGGCGATGATCCGCAATGCCGGCATCGAGCCGCATGTGGTCGAATATCTGAAAACCCCACCCGCACGCGCGCTGCTAGTCGAGTTGATCGACCGCGCCGGCATGAGGCCGCGTGAGCTGCTGCGCGAGAAGGGGACGCCCTATGCCGATTTGGGCCTGGGCGACACGTCGCTGTCCGACGACGCGCTGGTGGATGCGATGATGGCGCATCCGATCCTCATCAACCGGCCGCTGGTTGTCTCGCCGCTCGGCGTGAAGCTCTGTCGGCCGTCCGATGCCGTGCTTGATCTGCTGCCAAGCGATCAGCTCGGCGCGTTCGCGAAGGAAGACGGGGAGAAGGTGGTCGATGCTTCGGGCCAGCGCGTCGCCTGATGCTCCTTGCCGTCCTGATCTTCGTCGCGACGATCGCGCTCGTCATCTGGCAACCCAAGGGACTCGGCATCGGGTGGAGCGCGATGGGCGGGGCCGTCGTGGCGCTGCTCGCGGGGGTGGTCACGCTGTCCGACGTGCCGGTGGTGTGGGGCATCGTCTGGAATGCGACCGCTGCGTTCGTCGCGATCATCGTCATCAGCCTGCTGCTCGATGAAGCCGGGTTCTTCGAATGGGCCGCGCTCCACGTCGCCCGCTGGGGCCGGGGGCATGGTCGTCGGCTGTTCGTCCTGATCGTGCTGCTCGGCGCGGCGGTATCCGCGCTGTTCGCCAACGACGGCGCGGCGCTGATCCTGACGCCGATCGTCATCGCCATGCTGCGGGCGCTCGGCTTCAAGGACAAGGCGACGCTGGCGTTCGTCATGGCCGCCGGGTTCATCGCCGACACCGCCAGCCTGCCGCTGGTCGTGTCGAACCTCGTCAACATCGTGTCGGCCGATTTCTTCAAGATCGGGTTCGGCGAATACGCGGCCGTGATGGTACCGGTCGACCTCGTGTCGATCGCCGCGACGCTGGGCGCGCTGCTGCTGTTCTTCCGGCGCGACATACCGACCGACTATGACGTGGGAGCGCTGCGCGCGCCGCGCGACGCGATCCGCGATGCCGCGACCTTCCGCGCCGGATGGATCGTTCTCGCGCTGCTGCTCGCCGGCTTCTTCCTGCTCGAACCGCTCGGCGTGCCGGTCAGCGCCGTGGCCGCTGCCGGCGCGATCCTGCTGCTGGTGATCGCGGGGCGGGGCCAGGTGATCTCAACGGCCAAGGTGCTGCGCGGCGCACCCTGGCAGGTCGTGATCTTCTCGCTCGGCATGTATCTCGTCGTCTACGGCCTGCGGAACGCCGGCCTGACCGATCATCTGGCGGCGCTGCTCGATCGCACGGCGCAAGGGGGCGTGTGGGGCGCGGCGCTGGGTACGGGCGTGATCGCGGCCGTCCTGTCGTCGGTGATGAACAACATGCCGACCGTGCTGGTAGGCGCGCTCTCGATCGACGCCACCCACGCCACGGGCGCGATCAGGGAAGCGATGATCTACGCCAACGTGATCGGCTGCGATCTCGGCCCCAAGCTGACGCCGATCGGTTCGCTCGCGACGCTGCTGTGGCTCCACGTCCTTGGACAGAAGGGCGTGCGGATCGGATGGGGCTATTACTTCCGTGTTGGCGTCACGCTCACCGTGCCGGTGTTGCTCATCACGCTCGCGGCGCTCGCGATCCGGATCAGCCTCGCGTGATGGGACTGACCATCACGACACTCGAACCCGCCGAGCTGGCCGGGTTGGCATGGTTCCTCAACGCTGCGAGCCTACCGAGCGCCGACCTCGCCGACCCTGGCCGCCTGTTCTTCCGGTTCGAGGCCGATAGCCTCGTCGGCTATGGCGGCCTGGAGGGGGAAGGGGCTGGCCCGCTCGATTCCGCGCCGCGTATCCTTCTGCTCTATGGTTCGCTGCGCGAACGGTCCTTCTCCCGGCTGTGTGTCGAGGAAGCGGCGCGCCTGCTCCGGTTCTTCGGCTGCGAGACGCGCATCTTCGATCCATCGGCCCTGCCGCTGCCCGACCAACATGCCGGCGACGACCATCCGGCCGTCCATGAGCTGCGCGAGCTGTCTCTATGGTCGGAGGGTCAGGTGTGGTGCAGCCCGGAACGTCACGGGCAGATCACCGGCATCATGAAATTGCAGATCGACCATCTGCCGCTGTCGATGGGCGGGATGCGCCCGACGCAGGGGCGGACGCTCGCGGTCATGCAGGTGTCGGCCGGATCGCAGTCGTTCAACAGCGTCAACACGCTGCGCGTGCTGGGTCGCTGGATGCGGATGGTGACGATCCCGAACCAGTCGAGCGTCGCCAAGGCGTTCAATGAGTTCGATGACGACGGACGGATGAAGCCATCGAGCTACTATGACCGGATCGTCGATGTGATGGAGGAGCTGGTGCGGTTCACGGTGCTGCTGCGCGCGCATACTGTGCAACTGGTCGATCGCTATTCAGAGCGAAAGGAAGCCGGGGTGCCGATCAATACTGCGATGGACCTGTCCAGCATCGCGATTGCGCCGTAGGTCTCACAACTGAACTGCCTAAAAGAATTGACTATTTCCGATGCTTGCGAAGTGATGAAGCTCTCGCCGCGCTGGCTCACTCGACCCAGCTCGAAGCCAAGCGAGGCCAATTAACAGCGTAAACCACGACCAGATTTTACATAATCAATGTTATCGGACTGGCAGATTGTAAGCGCTAAGTACAAATGGCACCAGCCCGCTAGATAGAAATGGCACTCTGCGGTGCTATCGGCGGGTCGCCGGTGTCATAGCCGTTCTTGGC
>NZ_FNZB01000021.1:2500-5891 GCF_900109205.1 Sphingomonas sp. OV641
GTAACTTTTCAACGTTAATCGGTTCGGACCTCCAGTGCGTGTTACCGCACCTTCATCCTGGTCATGCCTAGATCGCCGGGTTTCGGGTCTAATACTTCAAACTATGTCGCCCTATTCAGACTCGCTTTCGCTGCGCCTACACCTATCGGCTTAAGCTTGCTTGAAACATTAAGTCACAGACCCATTATGCAAGAGGTACGCTGTCAGGCCTCAAGGACCCTCCAACTGCTTGTAGGCAATCCGTTTCAGGTACTGTTTCACTCCCCTCATCGGGGTGCTTTTCACCTTTCCCTCACGGTACTAGTTCGCTATCGGTCATGTACGAGTATTTAGGCTTAGAGGGTGGTCCCCCTATATTCAGACAGGATTACACGTGTCCCGCCCTACTCAAGTCCTCTTGTCTCACTTTCGCATACGGGGCTGTCACCCGCTACGGCCGAACTTTCCAGATCGTTCTGCTAGTTGAACAAAAGGCACTGGCCTGGTCCGCGTTCGCTCGCCACTACTAACGGAATCTCGGTTGATGTCTTTTCCTCCAGGTACTGAGATGTTTCAGTTCCCCGGGTTCGCTTCACGAAACCTATGTATTCAGTTTCATGATACCTTCTTCCTGATTACCTCCGACCGGCGAACCGGGAAGAAATAATCGGGATAGGTGGGTTTCCCCATTCGGAAATCGTCGGGTCAAAGGTTGCTCACACCTCACCGACGCTTATCGCAGCGTGCCACGTCCTTCATCGCCTGTACATGCCAAGGCATCCACGAATTGCCCTTACCTCACGCTTGAGAGTCCACACCACCAACGACAACGCTGGATCGTCTCCGTCAGGAGAACGACACGAAACTCGGCAGAGCAGCGTTACGTGGTTTTGATCTGGCCCTTCGTCGACACGCATGAAGCGTGCCGCCGAGCGGCTCAGCTGATGTGGATGATAAATCTCAGCCAGATTATTGTAGTGATATGAAAAGAGCCGCTCGAACCGACGTAGCCAGATCGCATCGAGCCGAAGCTCTCAGCGAACCGCTTCTCGCGATCCTATCGTCTCAAACCCATACCGCCACGGCATCGATTTTAAGAACCCATTCACAATGTCAAAGAGGGCCGTCGCGGCCCAATACCTCGCGCTTGCACGCGAGGATCTCGTGTCTTCATCTTCTGGACTGTCAGAGCTTAACCACGCCGCGGCAAAGCCGCGTCGTCAGACCTAGCTTGCAGCTAGGCTGGCCGTGCTTGCCGGTGTGCGCTGCAAGCTTTGCTTGCGCGTCTCGCCGGCTGCGCAGTGGTGGAGCCTATCGGGATCGAACCGATGACCTGATGCTTGCAAAGCAACCGCTCTCCCAGCTGAGCTAAGGCCCCAATACTGACAGATGGTGGGCCGAGTAGGAGTTGAACCTACGACCTCACGCTTATCAGGCGTGCGCTCTAACCACCTGAGCTACCGGCCCATCTGCAACCCGAACCAGCCATAAAGGCCGCGGGCGGCGTGAGCCAGCTCAGGCAGTATCCTCTCATGGGAGAGGATATCCAGACGATGAAGGGACATGAGGACGGCGGCAATGTTCTTTGGAATGGGAGGAAGCTCTTCCCGGTCAGAACCCGAAGGTTGGGACCAGGCGCTTAACCGCCGCTATCCTTAGAAAGGAGGTGATCCAGCCGCAGGTTCCCCTACGGCTACCTTGTTACGACTTCACCCCAGTCGCTAAACCCACCGTGGTCGCCTGCCTCCTTGCGGTTAGCGCGACGCCTTCGGGTGAATCCAACTCCCATGGTGTGACGGGCGGTGTGTACAAGGCCTGGGAACGTATTCACCGCGGCATGCTGATCCGCGATTACTAGCGATTCCGCCTTCATGCTCTCGAGTTGCAGAGAACAATCCGAACTGAGACAACTTTTGGAGATTAGCTCACCCTCGCGGGATTGCTGCCCACTGTAGTTGCCATTGTAGCACGTGTGTAGCCCAGCGCGTAAGGGCCATGAGGACTTGACGTCATCCCCACCTTCCTCCGGCTTATCACCGGCGGTTCCTTTAGAGTACCCAACTAAATGATGGTAACTAAAGGCGAGGGTTGCGCTCGTTGCGGGACTTAACCCAACATCTCACGACACGAGCTGACGACAGCCATGCAGCACCTGTGTGTAGGTCCCCGAAGGGAAGAAAGGCATCTCTGCCAGTCGTCCTACCATGTCAAACGCTGGTAAGGTTCTGCGCGTTGCTTCGAATTAAACCACATGCTCCACCGCTTGTGCAGGCCCCCGTCAATTCATTTGAGTTTTAACCTTGCGGCCGTACTCCCCAGGCGGATAACTTAATGCGTTAGCTGCGCCACCCAAAGACCAAGTCCCCGGACAGCTAGTTATCATCGTTTACGGCGTGGACTACCAGGGTATCTAATCCTGTTTGCTCCCCACGCTTTCGCACCTCAGCGTCAATACCGGTCCAGTGAGCCGCCTTCGCCACTGGTGTTCTTCCGAATATCTACGAATTTCACCTCTACACTCGGAATTCCACTCACCTCTCCCGGATTCGAGCGATGCAGTCTTAAAGGCAATTCTGGAGTTGAGCTCCAGGCTTTCACCTCTAACTTACAAAGCCGCCTACGTGCGCTTTACGCCCAGTAATTCCGAACAACGCTAGCTCCCTCCGTATTACCGCGGCTGCTGGCACGGAGTTAGCCGGAGCTTATTCTCCCGGTACTGTCATTATCATCCCGGGTAAAAGAGCTTTACAACCCTAAGGCCTTCATCACTCACGCGGCATTGCTGGATCAGGCTTTCGCCCATTGTCCAATATTCCCCACTGCTGCCTCCCGTAGGAGTCTGGGCCGTGTCTCAGTCCCAGTGTGGCTGATCATCCTCTCAGACCAGCTAAGGATCGTCGCCTTGGTGCGCCTTTACCACACCAACTAGCTAATCCTACGCGGGCTCATCCCTCGGCGATAAATCTTTGGACTTACGTCGTCATCCGGTATTAGCAGTCATTTCTAACTGTTATTCCGAACCAAGGGGCAGATTCCCACGCGTTACGCACCCGTGCGCCACTAGATCCGAAGATCTCGTTCGACTTGCATGTGTTAGGCATGCCGCCAGCGTTCGTTCTGAGCCATGATCAAACTCTCAAGTTTATGTCACCACGCCAACCCCAGTGGAATAACCAGGACCAGCGCGAAGCATCTCAGGGAGCCCAACCTGCACAAATACTATTACTGTGGATAAGTAACAGAGACATGCAAGCCAGGCTTGGCTTTAACCGAGCACCCGATACCCTGAGGATATCAGACCCGGAGCCGCCGCCCACATGTCCCTTCATCTAAACCAACAATGTCAAAGAGCGACAAAAACCGACGCCCAGTCCAATCCCTCTTTCGTGGGACGACCTCGGCGCCTGGATTT
>NZ_FNZB01000022.1 GCF_900109205.1 Sphingomonas sp. OV641
GCCAACCAACGATGAGCCGGTGGGAAAATGCGCCGACCACACGCGAGTTGGCCAGGATGATGTCCGCGATGATCGACATCTACTGCGCCAGTTACCCTGCCGCGCCGGCGGCGGTGACGCTGGATATCGATGACACCTGTGATGTTGTTCATGGCTATCAGCAGCTCTCCTTCTGGAACGGGCATCATGGCGAGCGCTGCTTCCTGCCGATCCATGTCTACGACACTGCCACCGGCCGACCGGTGGCGATGCTACTGCGCACCGGCAAGACACCGTCGGGCGCCGAAGCTGCCGGCCACATCCGGCGCCTGGTGCGCCATCTGCGCCGGCACTGGCCCGAAACGCACATCACCATCCGCGGCGACGGGCACTATGGCCGACCCGAGGTCATGGCCTTTTGCGAGCCGGCCGGCGTCGATTACGTGTTCGGCCTGCCAACCAACGCCGCGCTGCGTGCTGATCCCGAAATCGTCGCTGCCGCTGATGCCTGCGCGGTTAAGCGGGCTCAGCGCCAATACCCGGTCCTGCGCAACTATGCCGAGACCCGCTACGGCGCGAAGAGCTGGAAGTGCCAGCGCCGCGTCGTCGCCCGGATCGAGGCCAGCACGCTGGGCATGGATATCCGCTATGTCGTCACCTCGCTGGCCGAAGGCTCGGCTGAGCAAATCTACGACACCCTCTACTGCGCTCGCGGCAACGCCGAGAACCTGATCAAGCGCCACAAGACCCAGCTCGCCAGCGATCGTACCTCGTGCCGATCTGCCAACGCCAACCAGATGCGCATCATCCTGCACACCGCCGCCTACTGGCTCGTGTGGCGCATCCAGCAGGAAATCCCGAAGGCTGCCCCGCTCGCCGTTGCCGAGTTCGCAACGCTGCGCCTGCGATTGCTCAAGGTCGCCGCCCGCGTCATCGAAACCGCTACGCGCATCCGCGTCGCCTTCGCGTCAGCCTGCCCCGATGCCAGCCTGTTCAGAGCCATTGCCACCGGCCTCCGGCCGGCACCCACATAACTAGCCCGGCAGTGCCGCCGAAAGCCCAAGCCCTCGTCCTTCAACCTCGAAAAGCCCATTGATCCTGACGCGGTGAAAAAACGCCGCCGGAGGCGCTTGCCCTGATCACCCGGCGACCGACAAATCATGCTCGGACGAACCCAGAGCGGTGGCCTCATGAATAGTGGGGTTAAGCCTCTACCCAGGTTGGAGATGCCGCAGTACCGCAGCGTTCAACCGGCGCCTCAGCGGGATATCGATGCGCGTGGCCATGAACCAGGACGCGGTGCAGAGTGCAGCCAGCAGGAGAATCCCGGACCAGGGAGCGGGTAATTGCGGCAGACCTGGTAGAAGTTTGGGCAGGCCCATTACCCCAATCGTGAAGACGGGGATTTGCAAGACATAGATGGGATAAGAAATTTCCCCGAGGAAAGCGCACATTCCTCGGCTTGGTACAGGGTTGCGTCCAATCGAAGCGGCTACAATCAGTGGAAAGACGAGCAGCACGCAGGCCGCATCGAATAACCCCCGCAAAACAGGTGATATGGGTGAACCAAGGGCACCGACCGTGATTGCGATGATGATGATTTGGGGTAATTTCACGGAAAATAGCGGTGCTAGTTTTCCTGTCTCCCGCGCGCGATGAATCAAAACTCCGACAAAGAATGAAAAGGTGACCCTGATTGCGGCAAGATGAGCATCAGGCCAATATGCTCCTCCATTGAGATTGCCGCGAACGAGCGCCAATGCCAAAAGCATCAAACCCGATATACCAACGATCACTCCCAGTCGTTTGTGAGTTAGAACCCCAAAACCAAAGCCGTAAGCAGCGTTCGCGAACAGCTCGAATGAAAGAGTCCAAGCTACGAAGTTGGCAGGAAACAGCGGTTGGTAGGGGATGCCCACAGGCGGCGATGGCAACATCACGAAGTTGAAGACGCTGGACAGTATTATCTCTGCTGCGAGATGATCGTTTCGATAATAGTATGCTAATTCAACGGTGCCCAGCGCCAGGGCCAGGATATAGAATGGGTAAAGGCGTATCAGCCGAGTGACGATGAACGCTCTGCCACCCATTCCGTCTTGAAGCCTTACATCGTAAGCGCGGGCGAGCACGAAGCCGCTCATGACAAAAAACAGGTCAACGGCAAGGTATGCTCCGCTCGCTACGAAAGGCGCAAAGGCTTGCGGATAATGCAAGGTGATGACGCTCATAGCGGCGAGACCGCGTAGAACGTTGAGGATATGAAAGGACCGTGATCGCTCTTCCGCCGTTCGTTCGGCGCGATGCGTTGCAACACAGGCCATCTCGTGATCCCCAACCGCGGGCCGACCCCAAGGTTGTCTGAACATGACAGGCCGCATCTTATTTTACGCGACGGCGAAGCTTACCCCTCAGGGTTCTTCGGCGGTGCACGTTCCAGAGGCGCACACGAGCAGACCGGCAAGCCTCTTCGCCCCGAGCAACGCGGCTGCGCCGGTCCCCTTAAAACATCGGCAATCTGTCCTAAGGTTTTTTAACCATCTCGTAACGCTTCCCAGCTACCGTTTCGCTTGGGAGATTGTTGTGAGCAATATTTCGGTCAGTGATGTCATGGCCTTGCGAAGTGCGGTTCTCGACCGGAATTCCGCCCTCCGAAATGTCGTCAACAGCAGTGCGGCGTCGCCGGCAAGCGCTGGCGGGATTGCAAGGCCTACGTTTGATGCGGCCATGAGCCAAGTGCTGCAAAAAGTTGAAGGCCCTGGCTCAGTTGGCTCGGCTACTGGAGCGAATAGCAGCTTCGCATCGACAATTGTAGAACAGGTGCTAAAAGTAAACGAAACAGGTGCAAAGGCCGGGGCGTTGACGGTCGCCTATGAACGGGGCGAAACCACCGATATCGCAAAGGTTATGCTTGCCCGGCAAGCGGCTTCAATCGGGTTTGAGGCGACGCTGCAAGTGCGCAATAAGGTTCTCTCAGCGTACAAAGACATAATGAGCATGGCAATTTAACAAAAACCAGATCGGTAGGTGTGCAGTCCAATATCATTTCCTCGAACTGCGTGCGCGCGCGAACAGCCTAAGGAAATCAGCTTTGTCGATAGCGCCCACTACCAGCACCGATCCGGCAAGGTAGCCCGGTGTCCCCGCCAGCCCGAGGGTGAGAGCCTGCGCCCCATTGGCACGCAGCTGCGCCATGATCTGCTGGTCGTGTGATACTAGGTAAGCACTTATACGCTTCCAATTACCGCCTGCTTTTTCGACGATATCTTGCAAAACGCTGTCGCTGATGGTTCTGCTGTCGATCATGAGCTGCTTGTGAACCGCCGGGTAAATACCCTGCTCGGCACTTGCGAGCGCAACTTGCGCAGCGCGCTCCGAGGGCGGTCCGAAAATTGGCCAGTCCTTGTAGATGACGCGGACATCTCCGTCGCTCAGGATCGCTTCCTCCATGGCCGGGAATGCACGCCTGCACGCAGGGCATCGATAGTCGGTATGTCAATCGGCGTCCAAAAAGGACCCCCTATCGGCGTGCAAAAGGGACCCCCTTTGTCGAGCAGCGTGACGGGTATGATGGGCGCACTGTTCGCGCTGGTTGCGGCGTAGGGCGGGCGTAGCCCGACCGGAGGCGCAACCAGCGCGAAGCGTTCTTTGCCGGTGCCCCAGGCGTCAGCTTCGATGTTTGAAGCGCCAGCTGTCGTTGCCGGTTTCGACGATGTCGCAGTGGTGGGTAATACGGTCGAGCAGTGCGGTGGTCATCTTGGGGTCGCCAAAGACGGTCGGCCACTCGCCAAAGGCGAGGTTCGTGGTGACGATGACGGAGGTCTGCTCGTAGAGCTTGCTGACGAGGTGGAAGAGCAGTTGACCGCCCGAGCGTGCAAACGGCAGGTAGCCAAGCTCGTCGAGCACCACGAGGTCGAGGCGCGAGAGCTGGGCCGCCAGCGTGCCGGCCTTGCCAAGGCGCGTTTCCTCCTCGAGCCGGTTCACCAGGTCCACTGTGTTGAAGTAGCGTCCGCGGGCGCCGGCGCGTACCACATTGGCAGTGATGGCGGTGGCAAGATGCGTCTTGCCGGTACCCGTTCCACCGACCAGCACGACGTTGCGTCGGCCCGGAAGGAACGAGCCGCTGTACAGCGAGCGCACCAGTCCCTCGTTGATGGGAGTGTCGCCGAAGACGAAGGCGTCGAGGTCCTTCACCGCGGGTAACCTGGCGGCCGACATCCGGTAACGGACCGAGGCTGCATGGCGGTGCGTCGCCTCGGCACGCAGCAGGTCGGTCAGGACCTCCATGGTCGTGCGCTTGCGCTGGAGACCGGTAGTGACCGCCTCGTCGAAAGCGCCAGCCATGCCCTTCAGCCCCAACTCGGTCATGGCCGTCATCATCTCATGCCGCTGCATGGAGGCCTCGCAGGCTGTCATAGCGGTTGCAGTCGGCGCGGGGCGGATGGCGCAGCGCCAGATCTTCTGGCGTGACAATAGTCAGCGGTCGCGACGGGACTGTCAGGAATTTTGTGCGAGAGGCCGGTTACCGTCATTAGATGACGAAGCGCTCACCGAAGATTACGGCGAACTGACTTTTGGCCTCACCCCATTCGCGCGGTGGGCGCTTCCATTCGTCCGCCGCGTGATTGAGCACGAGATATAACAGCTTCATCGCGGCATCGTCACCGGGGAAATGGCCGCGGGTACGGACGGCACGGCGAACCTTCGAATTCAGGGCCTCGATGGCGTTCGTAGTGTAGATGATCCGGCGGACGCCCTCGGGAAAGGCGAAGAACGGGATCACCTGGTCCCAGTGTCGCCGCCAGCTTATGGCGATGGCCGGGTGTTTCTGGCCCCAGGGGCCTGCCTCGAACGCCTCCAGCGCAGCCATGCCGGCCTCGGGCGTCTCGGCACGGTAGACGCCGCGCAACGCCTGGGCGATGAACTTGCGCTCCTTCCAGGACGCAAAGCTCATGCTGTTGCGGATCAGATGGACGATGCAGGTCTGGACGATGGCCTCGGGGAAGACAGCGTTGATCGCCTCCGGGAACCCCTTCAGGCCGTCGACGACGGCGATCAGGATGTCGGCGACGCCGCGGTTCCTGAGCTCGTTCATAACGCGCAGCCAGAATTTGGCCCCCTCGGTCTGCTCGATCCAGATGCCGAGCACCTCCTTGGTCCCGTCCGGCTGAATGCCCAGCGCGATGTAGACCGCCTTGTTGCGGACGAACCCTTCGTCGCGGATCTTCACCCGGATCGCGTCGAAAAACACCAGCGGATAGCAGGCGTCGAGCGGCCGACCCTGCCATTCGGCAACCGCCTCCAGCACCGCATCGGTGACGGTCGAGATCAGGTCCGGCGAGACGCCGATCCCGTACAGCTCCTCGAGGTGCCCGCGGATTTCGCGCACCGTCATCCCGCGCGCGTACATCGAGACGATCTTGTCGTCGAAGTCGGGGAAACGGCGCTGGTATTTGGCGATGAGCTTCGGGTCGAACGTCCCCGCCCGGTCGCGTGGCACGTCCAGCGTCACCTTCGACGTGCCCGTCAGCATCGTCTTCCTCGATGACCCGTTGCGCCGGTTGATGGTGCCTGCGGCGCCTTCGCTTTCCAGATGATCGTCGAGCTCAGCCGACAGCATCCGCTCCGACAACGCCTTCTTCAGCTCGTCGAGCAGACCGTCCTTTGCAAACAGCTCCTGCGGGTCACGACCAGCCAGAAGCTGGTCCAAAACGTCCTTGTCGATTGCCATATCGATGGTCCCTTCCATTCCATCCTATGGCCTCCCGCACAAAATTCCTGACAGTCCCGTCGCGACGGTTCGCGCCGGCGGGCCAGGATGTTGACGATGACGTCGTCGCTGGCGGTGCCGGCCAGCAGCGCCTCTCGCACGGCCGCTTCCACCGCCTCCAGTCCGTCGTCGA
>NZ_FNZB01000023.1 GCF_900109205.1 Sphingomonas sp. OV641
AGCTCACATATGCGTTCTTCATCATCGCTACTCTCCCGTGTTGATGCCGCCCGCCCGCATAAGTGCGCCGCGCCGTGTCGCGCGTCGCCGGACAGTAAGCGTGGGCAGCAGACCGCCTTGCTATTGAGTGCGGCTCTTTTGGTAGGCGAGTTTGCCGGCGTGGCGGCGGATGGCGATGGCGGCGACGGCGCGGCGGGTGAAGCGTTCGTCGATGTCGTCGGCGTTGTAGGGGCCGCCATACCATTCACGTAAGCGGTCGTGTTCTTCGTGGCCGGGGTCGGCCATGGCATCGAGGAACATCTCGAACCCGGGCAAGCCGCCGACATCTTCGGGCGGGCAGCGCCGTTCCCCGTCGACGAAGCACGGATATTTGACGTCGGGTTCGCCGGGGCCGACCGTCTCGACGGTGATGGTGTGCCGCCAGTCGTCGCCCATGTCGTAGGTATAGACGAACTCCCGCACGCCCCGGTTGATGAGCGTCGCGAGCTTCACGTTCTTTGCAGCGGTCATGCCGCTCTCCGGCCACATTGGGTCGGGGATGCCGTAGCGCCGATCGGCGGCCTCGAAATGCCACAGATGATAGTCCTCCCAACCCATCGCAGCCTGGACGATGTCGTGGAGCATCTTGAGGCTGGCGGTGGCCGGCACGTCGACCCGGCGCCAGATGGCGGGTTCGATGTCGTTGAGGATGATATGCAGGCGGGCGATGGTCTCGACGCTCATGCCGCCAGTCTGGCAGGTTCGGGGGACCAGTTCCACGGCATGAGTTCGTCCCAGCGGCTGGCTGGCCAGTCACCGGCCACCTTGGCGATGACATCGGCGATATACGCCGGTGGGTCGACGCCGTTCGCCTTGCACGTCTGGATGATGGTGTAGATGGCCGCGGCCCGCTCGCCGCCTGCGCGCGAACCGGCGAACAGCCAGTTGCGGCGTCCGACCGCGACACCGCGCAGCGCACGCTCCGCGATATTGTTGTCGATCTCCAGGCGACCATCACCCAGGAAGCGCGACAGCGCTAGCCAGCGTTTCGTGCCATAGGCGATGGCCCTTGCCATGTCGGACCTCGACGACAGGCGGCGCAAGCTGGCGTCGAGCACCTCGCGCAAGGCGTCGACCAGCGGTCGACTTTTCTCCTGTCGGGCTCGCCATCGCACGTCGGGTGGTTGGCCACGGACCTCGGCCTCGACAGCGTAAAGCGTGCCGATCCGCTCGAGGATATCGGTGGTCAGCGGTGTAGGCGACCGTTCGTGCAGGTCGAAGACCTTGCGCCGGAAATGTGCCCAGCATGCCACCTCGGTGACGCCACCCCGATACAGTCCGTCATAACCGGCATAGGCATCCGCCTGCAGGAAGTTGCGGAAGCCGGCGAGATGAGACAGCGGGTGCGCGGCGGTGCGGTCTGGCGTGAAGCGATACCAGGTCGCGCGCGGCGCCGTGCTGCCGGATGCCTGGTCGTCGGCCGCGTACACCCATAACCGGCCAGTCGCGGTCTTGCCCCGGCCGGGGTCGAGCACCGGCACCGGCGTGTCGTCGGCATGGATCTTGTCGGCCTTGAGCACCTCGTCGCGGATGCGGCTGACGATGGGGTCGAGAAGTGCTGCGGCCTGTCCGGTCCAGCTCGCCAATGTCGAGCGGTCGATGTCGATACCTTGCGCTGCCATCATTTCGGCCTGGCGGTAGAGCGGCAGATGGTGGTCGAACTTGGAGACGACGACGTGCGCCAGCGTCGCGAAGGTCGCCTTGCCTCTGGCCACAGCGCTCACCGGTGCGGGTGCCTGGACAATCTTCTCGCATACCCGGCAACTGTATTTGGGGCGGACGTTGCGCACGACGCGCCAGCGCACCGGCACAATGTCGAGCATCTCGTGTGTGTCCAAGCCGAGCGCGCGCAACGCACCGCCACAGTCCGGGCAGGTGCAGGCACCCGACGCCGGCTCGTGGACGACCTCCTCGCGCGGCAGATGTCCGGGCAGACTGCGGACGGGCACCGGCCGAACCGCCACGCCAGGGTCAACCATCTCAGGCCCAGGCGCATCGCGCTCGGTCTCGAGTTCCTCCAGCGCCAGTTCGAGTTGCTCAATCTCGCGCCCCAGCTTTTCGGACGACGCGCCGAACTGCATTCGCCGCAGCCGCGCGATCTGTCCGCGCAGCGTATCGATGAGCAGGTCGCGGGCGGCAAGCGCGGCATTGGCCCGGGCGAGCGAAGCCTCCAGCGCGGCGATCCGCGCGGTCGCATCAGCAGGGGAAACAGGCGCTTCCGACACTCCGTTTCCATAGCAGATTGCAGGTCGGCGAGCGAGAGAAAGTGGCGCAAAACCGCCGTTCCTACCCTGCCAGCGTCGGCGTGAACGTCCGCTCGGGGCGCCGCCAGTCGATGCCTTCCAGCAGCATCGACAATTGCGCTGGCGTCAGCGTCACCGTGCCGGTCGCTGTCACTGGCCAGACGAAACGGCCACGGTCGAGCCTCTTGGAAAACAGGCAAAGCCCCTGGCCGTCGAACCACAGCAGCTTGACCAGATGCCCCCGCTTGCCACGGAACGCGAACAAGCCACCCGAATGCGGGTTCTGCGCCAGCACCTGCTGCACCAGCACCGCCAAGCCATCGAACCCCTTGCGCATGTCGGTCACGCCGCACGCCAGGAACACCCGCGTCGGCAACGGCACTGGCACCGGGCTCATCGCAGCACCGACAAAACCCGTGCAAGCACATCTGCATCCACGCCTGCGTCGACACTCACCCGCACGCCGCCCGGCAACTCGATCTGGATGAGCCCCGATGGATATGGCGCCGGCTGTGGCGCTGGCGGCGTCAGTTCCGCCACCTGTACCTCGGCAAATACCGGCAGCGACGGCATCGCCCCGGCCAACTTGCCTTCGCGCAGCTGCTTGCGCCACGTGTAGATCAGGCTGCTCGATACCTCGCGATGCGCGATGACATCGCAGACCCGACCCCCCGGTCGGAACGCCTCCGCCAGGATCTCCAGCTTCTCCGTGTCCGACCATCGGCGCCGGCCTGACACCCGGCCAACCACCTCCATCCGACCAGTCATACGAGTGCTCGTATGACTGGTCGTAGAACCCAAAACTTCCCGCACCGCCGCGCCCTCGTCAAAGGCGACAAGCATCCCTGCTACCGGCGCTACCGCAAGACGGCCTGCTGACCACGCTTACGCCGGACAGGCTAGCGCATCCATAACAGTCAGTGGATGATACGTGCGTAATCCATCCACCCCTCACCGATTCGACAAGCCTTGCTGCAGTTCTGTAAGCGTCCGGTGAAGGCGCACATCAGGCAGGACGGTAGTTCCATGGCAGCAGTTCAGCGACCCGGCGTGCCGGATGGTCGGCGATGCGGCTGATGGTGTCGGCCAGCCAGGCTTCGGGGTCGACGCCGTTGAGCCTGGCGGTTTCCACGAGGCTGTAGATGCTGGCGGCGCGGTGACCACCTTTGTCGGAGCCGGCGAAGAGCCAGTTCTTGCGGCCCAGGGCGACGCCGCGCAGCGAGCGCTCGGCGGCATTGTTGTCGATCTCCAGGCGACCATCGTCGGCATAGCGGGTCAGCGCCGTCCAGCGGGCGAGCGCATAGCGGATGGCGACTGCGAGGTCGGAGCGCCGGGACAGCTTCGGTCCGGTCGCGTCGAGCCACTGGCGGAACGCATCGAGCAGCGGTCCGACCCGAGCCTGACGCACGTGCCGTCGCTCGTCAGGAGGCTGACCACGCACGTCTTGTTCGACGGCATAGAGCCCGGCGATATGGTCCAGCGCCTCGCGGGCGGTGGCGGAGCCGGTTGCGGCATGGACGTCGAAGAACTTGCGCCTGACATGCGCCCAGCAGGCCACCTCTGCGATGCGCTCGCCATAGAGCCGGTCAAACCCGGCATAGCCATCGGCGTGCAGATCGCCCCGGAACCGGGCAAGATGCCCGGCGGGGCGCTCCCCCTTGCGGTCGGGCGCGTAGCGGAACAGCACGGCAGGCGGGGCCTCGCCACCAGCCCCGCGCTCGTCACGCACATAGGTCCACAGCCGCCCCGTCCTGGTGCGACCGGCACCGGGGGCCAGAACCGGTACGGGCGTGTCGTCGGCGTGGAGGGTAGAGCCGCCCATGACGTGACGCTCGAGCGCGTCCACCAGCGGATCCAGGAGCGCGGCCGAGCGCCCGACCCAGTCGGCGAGCGTGGAGCGGGCAAGGTCGACGCCCTGGCGCGCGTAGATGCCCGACTGGCGGTAGAGCGGCAGATGGTCGGCGTATTTGGACACCAGCACATGTGCGAGCAGCCCGGCGCCGGGACGACCGCGCTCGATAGGCATGGACGGCAACGGCGCCTGCACGATGCGCTCGCATGACCGACAGCTCAGCCGCGGCCGGACGTGGCGCACGACCCGAAACGAGGCAGGGACATAGTCGAGCTGTTCCGTGACGTCCTCACCCATGCGCCGCATGGCACCGCCGCAGTCGGGACAGACGCACGGTGCCTCATGCACGACCTCGGTGCGGGGCAGATGGTCGGGCAGCGGCTGTCGATACGGCCTGGCGGTTTCCCGTGTCCGGGTGGCCGCCGGCATCGCCGCAGTGGCGGCTTCCGCCTCGCGCTCTTCCAGGCCGAGTTCCAGCTGGTCCGCCTGGTGCGTCAGCTTCTCCGACGAACGGCCGAACGCCATGCGCCGCAGCCGCGCAACCTGCATCCGCAACTGCTCCAGTTCGGCACCGGCAGCAATGAGCATGGCCTTCAGGAGGGCGATATCGTCGGGCAGCGAGGCGGCATCGGGCGACACGCCCGTTTATACCAGAACAGTCGTGCCGATACACGCGAAAGCCACAGGAAACCGTACTTTTTACCAAGCCAATGTCGGCTGCGAGGACCGGATCGGATGCCGCCAGTCCACCCCTTCGAGCAGCATCGACAACTGCGCCGGGGTCAATACCGCGACACCGTCCGCAGTCGCCGGCCAGGTGAACCGGCCCCGCTCAAGACGCTTGGCATGGAGCACCAGGCCCTGGCCATCCCACCACAGCAGCTTGACCAGATCGCCGCGCCTGCCCCGAAAGGCGTACACCGCACCGCCGAACGGATCCTGGCGCAGCCGCTGCTGCACCAGCGCCGCCAGTCCGTCGAAGCCCTTGCGCATATCCGTGACACCGGCCGCCAGATACACCCGGACGCCGCCCGGCGGCCCGATCAAGCGAACCCGGCCAGCACGGCCTTCAGCACCCGCGCGTCGATGGGAGGTGCCAGGCGGATGCGCTGCCCGGCCGGGCCGACCACCTCCACCACACCCGGTCCGAGCGGTTCCGGCTGCGGCGTCACGGAGACGTTTGCCACCTCGACCGGCACGAACGCCGCGCCCGGCAAGGCCAATGCTTCGCTCGCGCGCCCGTCGCGCAGCAGCGTGCGTCGCCAGCGATACACCAGCGACGTGCACACCCGGTGGCGCCGCGCCACCTCCAGCACGCTGGCACCCGGCATCATCGCCTCCGACACGATCCGCGCCTTGTCATCGTCGCTGTACCGTCGCCGCAGCTCAGTCGCTCTCATCTCGATAATTCGCGTAGCCATGATGCCGCACCAGTGCCTGCCACAGTGCCGCACCTGTGGCGTGCGCATCACCCCGCCAGCAAGGCGGAGAAGACCGGACGCTTACGCAGTTCTAGGATACCAAACGGCCCGCGCACGCTTTCTGGACGGTCAACAGCTTGGCGTAGAAGAAGGTGCGTACCCGCGCGGTGTGCCGTTCGG
>NZ_FNZB01000024.1 GCF_900109205.1 Sphingomonas sp. OV641
GGGCCGACCAATTTTATGGCTCTGGGAACGACACTTTACGGCCTGTTGCTGCTCGCCAAGCTAGCCCTGTTCGCCGGGATGCTGGGGCTCGCTTCCCTCAATCGGTTTCGCCTCACGCCGGCCTTTGAGCGCTCGATTGCCATGAACGACCATCGCGGGGCGCTTAGGGCGCTGCGGGTCAGCCTCGCGATCGAGACAGCCTGCGTGATCGGCATTCTGGCGCTCGTGGCATGGCTAGGCACCCTCGCGCCACCCGCGTCGGGCATGTAAACGCTATGGACCATCCGCCCACACAAGCGCCGCCCAGGCCTTCCACCTTCTTTTACCCACTTGCGCGGCTTAACCCTCGCCTCCCAAGATACCCCCCGCTTGGACTGAGCTTACGTGTCCGACGCCCTAAGTCGCCCACAGGTGCTTGCGGGACTGTCGCCTCGCGCTGCAAAGCTGAGTGTACGAGAGGATTGGTCCGGGATGGTCATTACGTTGAGTGCGCGGGACAAAAAGCATGCCTGTCGCGAGGCAAGCTCTTGATGATCCTTCATCCAAATGTTGGATTTTGAATGAACAAGCCGCGTTGACTGAGGGAACAAGGAGCGGCGATGGCCATGAACGAAAGATTGCATTTCTGGGCACCGCGAATGCTGAGTGCCCTTCGGATCGTTGCCGGTCTCGTCTTCCTTGAGCACGGGACGCAGAAGTTCCTGTCCTTCCCGCTTGGCCAAGCGGCAGGTAGTGGCTTTGCATTCGACAACCCTGGGGCATACGCGGGCTTGGTCGAGCTGGCGGCCGGGCTTCTGATCGCGCTGGGCCTGTTCACCCGTCCAGCCGCTTTCCTGGCTTCCGGCACGATGGCCGTCGCCTACTGGATCGCGCACGCGCCGCAGAACGCATTCCCGGTCAACAACGGGGGCGATGCAGCGATCCTCTACTGCTTCGCGTTCCTCTATCTCGTGTTCGCGGGGCCAGGACCTTGGAGCCTGGACGCTTCCCTCCAGCGTCGCGGGGAAGGGGCATGATGGTCGCCGGGCGGATGCCTGCACTGTTCATCGGCCACGGTAGCCCGATGAACACGCTGGAGCGGAACGGCTTCACCGACGCCTGGAAGTCGCTCGGGCGAACACTGCCCCGTCCCCGTGCACTGCTGGTCGTCTCGGCCCATTGGTATTTCGGTGCGACCGCGGTGACGGCCATGCCGAGACCTCGAACGATCCACGATTTCTACGGCTTCCCGCAGGCGCTGTTCGACTTCGACTATCCGGCACCCGGCGCGCCGGACGTGGCGCAGGAGATTGCGGAAGTGGTGAAACCGGAATGGGTTGGTCTCGACCGCGATCAGTGGGGGCTCGATCACGGCACCTGGTCCGTGCTCGCGCACCTCTACCCGCAAGCCGACGTGCCCGTGGTGCAACTTTCGATCAATGCGCTGCGCCCGCTCGAATACCATGTGGACATCGCCGCGCGGCTCGCCGCGTTGCGCGACAGCGGCGTGGCGATCCTCGCCAGCGGCAACGTCGTCCATAACCTACGAGAAATCCAGTGGGACCAGCCTAACACAGCATTCGATTGGGCAGAGCGGTTCGACGACGCCGTGGTAGCGCAGCTCGCCGACGCGCCAAGCGACATTCTGAGGGTGCGCGAGCATCCCGACTACGCGCGCGCCGTGCCTACGCCCGACCACTTCGTTCCGCTCCTCTACCTGGCAGGCCTGGCGGCCGCTGAGGACGCCCGGCCGGAACCGATCGTGCGCGGCTTTTCGATGGGTTCGATCTCGATGACATGCCACGCACTCGGCGCGAACCTACCGGTCGAGACGGACGCAGAGGACGCCGCGACGCTGCCGCGCGACGTTCCCGCCGATCAGACGAATATCTGACCTACGCGGCTACGAAGTGATGGATTCATTGTCATGAGCTCTCCGCCTCCAGAGCGACCGCTGCCCTATAAATGCACCCCTGTGTTCGACGAGAACACGCTTCCGGCCGGGCTGCAAAAAGAGCATCGCACTAAGCCTGGGGTGTGGGCGCCATTCGAGTGCGCGCCGGGCGATTGCGCTATCATGTTCTCGACCCGGCCTCGGAAACCATACTCGATCCCGATTGTCCTGGCTTGGTGCTCCCGGACCAACCACATTTTGTCGAACCGTTCGGACCGATGCGAATGCAGGTCGAGTTCTATGACCGGATGCCCGCACACGCCGCGGGTTAAGGCTGAAAAGCTGGCCTGTTAACGTTTTCAGAGACAAACGAACGAGGGTAGCAAGTCATGATCGATGGCAAAAGCAGTGAAGCCGGCAGCGGCCAGGGTGGCGGCGGCGTCGTTCTGATCACGGGTGCGAGCGGTTTCATCGCCGCCGCGCTAATTGCCCGGCTCGGCGAACGCTACACGGTTGTCGGCCTTGATCGTGCCGGTCCTCCAGACCCGCCGCCGCCCGCGGCGGCAATCGACTTCGATCTCGGCTCTGACGAGGCGGTGGGCGCCGCGCTCGAAGAGGTGCGCGCGCGGTACGGCAACCGCATCGCCTCTGTGATCCACCTAGCCGCCTATTACGATATTACGGGCGATCCCAATCCGCTCTATGACAAGGTCACCGTGCAGGGCACCCGCCGGCTGATTGACGGGCTGCAATCGTTCGAGGTCGAGCAATTCGTCTTCGCCAGCACGATGCTGGTTCATAAGCCGACTTCCACACCCGACGAGCGCATCAACGAGGACTCCCCGATCGGTGCGTCCTGGGCGTACCCACAGTCCAAAGTCGATGGCGAGGCGTTGCTGCATGAGCATCACGGGAACATCCCGGTCGTCTATATGCGCGCCGCCGGAGTTTACGACGACGACGGACGCTCGGCGTTTCTTGCGCAGCAGATATCGCAGATTTACGAGCACCGTCTGATCTCGCACTTTTATCCCGGCATGCTGTGTGCGGCACAGTCATCGGTGCACCGCGACGATTTGGCCGATGCCGTGCTTCGCCTGGTCGATCGGCGGCACGAACTTCCGGCGGAGCTGCCACTGCTCATCGGCGAGCCCGACGCGCCCGGCTATGCCGAGATCCAGGACATCGTCGGCGAGGCGCTCCACGGCGAGGGCTGGAAGACGATCCGGATTCCGCAGCCGCTCGCGAAAGCCGGGATCATCCTACAGAACGAAGCGCTCGGCAGCGACGACTTCATCCAGCCCTGGATGATCGACAGCAGCAACGACCACTATATCCTCGATATCTCCCGCGCGCGTTCGCTGCTCGGATGGGAGCCGAAACATAGTCTCCGCGACACGCTGCCCGCGATCGTTGCGGCGTTGAAGCGCCATCCGCGGGCCTGGTATCGGAACAACAAGCTCAACGAGAACCTGGTTGCCTGGCACGATAAGCCAGAGGCCGAACCTGTAGCGCCGAGCCATCAACCTACGGCGGCAGGCGCCGGGATGGCCGGTATGGATCACGGGGCTGTGGACCATAGTAGCATGGACCATGCAGCCATGGGGCACGGCCCTGGCGCGGCGGACATGGCGATGTCCGGCCACGGTGCACACGGCGATCACATGGCCATAATGGACCGGGACGAGCGCCGTGCGCGCTGGGCTCTTTACGCGAACATCGGTCTTGGGCTGTGGCTCGCCTCCAGCCCGCTCATATACGACTCCGTGACCACGCAGAGCGTCGGCGAGGCCGCGCGCTTCGTAACGATTGATCGCGGGTTGCCGTCGATTGAGTGGCGGGCGAACGCGCTGGCCATTAGCGATGTCGTCAGCGGCCTCGCCATCGCGCTGTTCGGTGCGCTGTCGCTGTCGGCCAGGACCAAGACCTGGGCGCAATGGGCGGTGGCGTTCGTCGGCATTTGGCTGTTCTTCGCCCCGCTAATCTTCTGGAGCCCGAGCGCTGCTCAGTACAACAACAACCTGCTCATCGGCTCGGCCGTGATTGCCCTGTCGGTGCTCGTGCCGATGATGCCGGGCATGAGCATGGCGGGCATGATGGACCCCAAGAACATCCCGCCTGGCTGGACCTATTCGCCGTCCACTGACGCGCAGCGGCTGCCGATCGTCGCCATGGGCCTGATCGGCCTTCTCACCTCGCGCATCCTGACCGCTTACCAGCTCGGGCACATCGATACAGCCTGGGAGCCGTTCTTCGTCGGATCGCTGACCGACCCGCGCAACGGCACTGAGGAAATCATCACTTCCGACATGTCGAAGGCGTGGCCGATCGCCGACGGCGGTCTCGGCACCATCAGCTACGTGCTCGAGATCCTGATGGCAGTGATGGGAACCCGCGATCGCTGGCGCACCATGCCGTGGATGGTGACCTTCTTCGGCATTCTGGTCATCCCGCTCGGCGTCGTCAGCATCTACTTCATCATCAGCCAGCCGATCGTCATCGGCACGTGGAGCACGCTGGCGCTGATCGCCGCGCTCGCCATGCTGATCATGATCCCGTTCGCGCTCGACGAGGTGATTGCGATGGG
>NZ_FNZB01000025.1 GCF_900109205.1 Sphingomonas sp. OV641
ATGATTCCACGAGGATCCGCTTTGATGGCCAAGCCCGCCCATTCACATACCGCAATTCGAGAAAGCCAGACATGATCCAGCGCGCTAAGCTCCGTTTTCCTCATGTGACGCTACGGCCCGACCCGTCGCGTACCCTGGTCAGGCCGTTTGAGCCCGGCTATCCGCGAGGTTTCGACGCTGGCACGACCCGCACTCAGGAAACGGTCAATCTGATCCTGTCGCTCGGCGAGGCGGAGCTGACCCGTCAGCTGGAGGGCGTCACCGCGTCCCTGGATGAGAACCACCGCGACGTCGACACGATGCTGCGGCGGCGTTTTGACGAGGTCGCCGATCACTTCGACGGCGCCGATCGCTGCGACGATGCGCGACGCCGACTGATCGGAGCCTATTTCAGTCAGGAATACGCCTATGAGAGCGCGGCGTTGTTCAATCCCAGCGCCGTGCTGCATCCCGACCAAAGCGACGTTGGCGATGGCGAGGTTCGGTTTATCCTCTCGCTGCGCGGGATCGGCGAGGGCCATCTGTCTTCAGTTACCTTCCGTACGGGGCGGTGGAAGCCGGGCGGCACGCTGGTTGTGGACGATCCCAGCTCGGTGTCGATGCAGCCCATTATCGAGCGTGCCGATACAGACGACCTCGCCCGGCTTCGGTATGACGGCAGCGAGACCTTGTCGGAAACTGTGCTGTTTCCCGTGCTGCCTAGCCAACGCCAGGGGATCGAGGATCTCAGGCTGGTCCGCTTTGACGAAGGCGACGGCACATTCGCCTACCATGGTACATACACTGCGTTCAGCGGCGCGGAGGCGCGATCGGAGCTGCTGACCACGACCGACTTCAGAACGTTCGAGATGCGCGCGCTTACCGGCGATGCCTCATTGGGCAAGGGGATGGCGCTTTTTCCCCGTCGGATCGATGGCCTGTTCGCGATGCTCGGTCGCCAGGACAACAAGAACATCTGGCTACTGAGATCGGACGACATCCTCCACTGGGGCGGTGGCGCCAAGCTGATCGAGCCGCGGTATCCGTGGGAGTTTGTCCAGATGGGCAATTGCGGCTCACCGATCGAGGTGGACGAGGGCTGGCTCGTCTTGACGCACGGGGTTGGCACGGTGCGCAACTACTGCATCGGCGCCTGCCTGCTCGACAAAAACGACCCCTCGAAGCTTTTGGCGCGGACGCCTCGCCCGGTTCTGGCTCCCAGCCCTAAACAGCGCGACGGCTATGTTCCTAATGTCGTCTACAGCTGCGGCGCGCTCGTCGTCGGCCGCGATCTACTGCTCCCCTACGCAGTGGCGGACAGCTTCACCGCGTTCGCGACCACGACGGTCGACGATCTGCTCGCAGTGATGGAGTGATTGGGCGGCGTGCCTTGAGGGATTTCACCGCCGATTGCGTATTTAATAATATGAGCGGTTCTGGTGCGCCTGGTCAGTCGGTGGTTCCGGCCAGCGCCTGGATCCGCAGCAGCGTTTGAGGCGGTGCATGCGCCTTGCAGCCTTGGCGACTATCGTGATCCAGGCCCAAGCGATGGAGGCTTTCGCATGTCACCGCAGATTCTGAAGCTTTCGGCACTTTCCGGACTCGCAGCGGCGCTCGGCGGGTGCGCGACCTATGGGCCGCCCAGCCGTAACATCGCCTATTTCGCAGTGCCGTGTAATACGCCGGGAGCTTTCGTAGCGCAGCCCTTGTCAGCGCCGGACGCGCCTCCAGCCACGCCCGGTCCCGGGGGACCCGGCGGCCCAGCCGCGCAAAATGTGCAAGCTTGCATGATCGCGGTGCCCGCCCAAAATTTGGCATATAATGCGCGCTATCGGGGGGGCGGGGGCTATTACGATCCCTATTATGGCTATCCCGGCTATGGGTCGCCCTTCTATGGTTCGATTGGGATCGGCTTCGGACTTCACGGCGGTGGTTATGGACACGGTGGCAGCTTTGGCCATCGCGGCGGCTTCGGTCATGGTGGGGGCGGCGGTCATGGCGGCCACTGACGCGCCGATCTGTTCGAGCTTGTTCGTACGGGAAGCGTAGCCGCAGCGACACCATCCGACTTTGCTTGGATGACGACTGCCGGGCGTATTCGGGACAGGAATCATCCTACGCGACACCCGGCGTGTGAGGGACGAACGCCGTGCGCACGTAAATGTGAATAGAGCGCGCGCTAGAGCCGGCTTGGGAGAATGGCTTTATGCGTACAGCAGCTGACACGTCGACGTCGCAGGAAAACGTGGATTGCATCATCATCGGCGGTGGCCCCGCCGGACTGACGGCCGCGACCTATCTCGGGCGCTTTCTACGCAACTGTGTCGTCATCGACGCGGGAGCGGGGCGTGCGAGTTCGATTCCGCGGTCACACAATTTGCCGGGCTTTCCAGACGGGATTGGTGGTGCTGATCTGCTATCGCGGATGAAACGGCAAGCACAGGCTTACGGCGCGACGATCGAGCAGGGCAAGGTGGTTCGCCTGGCGATCGTCGAGGACGGGTTCTCCGTCGCGACGGAAACGACAAGCTGGCAAGGCCGTACCGTGATCTTGGCGACCGGCGTCCGAAATCACCGGCCTTCAATGCCTCAGGCGTCGCACGATGCTGCATTGGCGCGCGGCCTGATCCGCTATTGCCCGGTGTGCGACGCTTACGAAGCGAAGGGCGCCAATATCGCTGTGCTGGGCTGTGACGATCATGGTGCTGCCGAGGCCGAGTTCCTCCGCCCCTATGGCGCGCGGGTGACGCTGCTGGCGCAGCGCTCGCCCGAACTCTCCTGGCCGGATGAGGCGCGGCTTATTAGGCTCGGTGTCGACGTCATCAAGGAAGCGGTGAACCAGATATCGATCGAAGGCGATCAGATCGCGGTTCGACTGGCAGATGGGCGTCGCCTCTCGTTTGATACCCTGTATCCGGCACTTGGCTCCTCGCCGCATACGCAACTCGTCGCCGGGATCGGCGTGAAGCTTGGCGAAGGCGGCTGCGTTGTCACCGACGCCCATCAACAGACCTCGGTTAGCGGTTTGTACGCGGCTGGCGATGTCGTCGAAAGTCTCGATCAGATCAGCGTTGCAATGGGTCAGGCCGCGCAGGCAGCGACGGCGATTCACAACTCGCTCCGCGCCAGCGAGGACAAGTAAGCCGGTTGGAGCATCGACCGAAAATATAACATAAGTGCTCGCATCCCGATCCGGTTAAGTCTCGGGATGCGAACC
>NZ_FNZB01000026.1 GCF_900109205.1 Sphingomonas sp. OV641
TGTAAACGCTCGCGCTAAGTGGCGGCATTCTGATCGCGCTATTTGTCGGCGAGCGTCGCTACGCGGCTACCGGCTTGGTCTCGGCCGATCGCACATAGGCGTAGAGTGTTGGCTTGGAGATGCCGAGCATCGAGCAAATCTTGGCGATCGGCATCGTGTTCTCGTGGTAGAGCCTGACGGCCAGGTCGCGCTTGTCCTTGCCGAGTGCGGCCGGCCGGCCACCCTTCTTGCCGCGAGCGCGGGCTGCGGTGAGACCGGCCTGGGTCCGCTCGCGGATCAGGTTGCGCTCGAACTCCGCCAATGCCCCGAACAGGTGGAAGGTAAGCTTGCCCGACGTGGTGGTCGTGTCGATCGCCTCGTGCAGGCTCAGCAGCCCGACCTTTTCCTCGTCGAGGTAGGTCATCCATCCGATCAGATCACGGAGCGAGCGGCCGAGCCTGTCGAGGCGCCAGACCACCAGTGTGTCGCCGGCGCGAAGCAGCTCCTTCACCTTTTCCAATCCAGGGCGAGCGGCAGTCGCCCCGGAGGCCTTGTCGGTGATGACCTTCTCGCAGCCGGCAGCCTTCAGCGCATCACGCTGGAGGTCCAGGTTCTGCTCGGCGGTCGATACGCGGGCGTAACCGATTTTCATGCGTAGGGCCGGTGGCGCCCCGATCGGGCGCGGTTTGGGAAGAAAGTCGTCATCGGCAGGTCTATGTTGCCCTAGTTTTCTTTACCGGGTAGATTTACGTCGAACAGGCCGGTTTGGCAACGCGAGCGGACTCGCATGGCGATGGGCAGGCAAATCTCCGTTTTCCTTACCTGCGACACGGACCGTCGGCGGTGACGCATCCGGCGCTTGTCCCGCCGCTGGCGATCGAGCGCTACCGCGTCCTTGAACCGCACCTCGCCGATGGCATCCCGCTCGCGGACCTCGCCCGCACCGGCACGCTGAGCGAGCGGACGTTGCAGCGCTGGCTCGGGCGCTACCGTGCCGAAGGACTTGCCGGTCTCGCGCGTCTGCCGCGCAACGATCGGGGCAGGCTGCACCTGCCGGAACATCTGGTCGAACTGACCCGCACTCTCGCCACCAAGCGCCCGCGACCCCCGGTCGCCGCCATTCACCGAAAGGTGCAGGAACTCGCCATCGCGCATGGACACCGAACCCCCAGCTATGCGGCCGTCGCGCGTGTCGTCAGGGCGATACCGGCAAGCCAGATCGCCGCAGCCTCCGATCCGGCCGTCTACCGCGACCAGCACGAGCTAGTGCATCGGCGCGAAGCCGCGACCTCGAACGAGATGTGGCAGGCCGATCATACCGTTCTCGACATTCTCGTGCTCGATGATGCCGGAACCCCGGTGCGTCCTTGGCTGACCGTCATCGTTGACGATCACAGCCGAGCCATCGCCGGTTACTTCCTCAGCCTCGATGCCCCCAGTGCCCTCAACACGGCGCTCGCCTTGCGGCAGGCGATCTGGCGCAAGCCCAATCCCGAATGGATCGTCAGCGGCATTCCCGAACAGCTTTACGTCGACAACGGCTCGGATTTCATCTCCGAGCATATCGAGCAGGCGTGCATCGCCCTCAAAATCCGCCTCATCCATTCGCTGCCGGGGCGTCCTCGCGGGCGCGGCAAGATCGAGCGGCTGTTCCGCACCATCAACGACATGTTCCTGCCCGACCTGCCCGGCCACCTGATCGCGGGCAAGCCGCTGTCGGCGCCAGTGCTCACGCTCGACGAGCTGCGCGCCCGCTTCGAGGCGTTCGTGTGCGGCGTCTATCATCGTCGCCCGCATGGCAGCACCGGCGAACCGCCGATCACGCGCTGGCAGAAGGGCGGGTTCCTGCCCGCAATGCCCGACAGCCTTGAACAGCTCGACATGCTGCTCGTGCACGTGCCCAAGCCCCGTAAAGTGCTGCGCGACGGCATCCGTCTGATGGGCAGGCGCTATGTCGAACCCACGCTCGCGGCCTTCGTCGGCGAGCAGGTCGAGGCGGTCTATGACCCCCGCGACCTGACCGAGATCCACGTCTACCACCAGGGCCGGTTCGTCTGCCGTGCGCTCAGCTCCGAGCACGCTGGGCACCCGTCGTTGCGCGCGATCCAGCGCGCCCGGCGCGGCGCGAAGGAGCGCGACAAGCAGGTGCCTGCCCCCACGGAGACCTTCGATGGCGACCAAGAGGATACGGCTTCCCGGCCCACCACCTACCGAGGGCTCCGGCTCTACGCCGCTGACGATTGAGTTCCTGGTCGAGCAGCCGTTCCTGGCGACCCGCGAACATGCCCGGTTCGTCGAGTTTGCCGAAGCCTGCGCGCACTACCGCTATATCGGCGTGTGTCATGGCCGGCCGGGCGTCGGAAAGACGCGATCGGCGCGCGAGTTTTCCAGCTTCCCCGACCTGGGGGAATATGCCGCGCTCCGTCCCATTGCCGCGCTCCTTGGCGAAAAGGTCGCTCGCTGCCGCGCCGTCTTCTACACCGTGTCGGTCAGCAACACGCCCAAGACGATCGACGCGGTGTTGGGCCTCAACCTCATTAAGCTGGGCTATGCCCGGCTGACGGTCGCGGGCGGCTCGCAGGACGAAATCACCCATGACGCCGCCCGCATCGCCTGCCCCCTCGTCATCGTCGACGAGGCCGACCGCCTGACCATAAAGTCGCTCGAACATCTCCGCGACATGGCCGATCGCCACGGCTTCGGGCTGATCCTGATGGGTATGCCGGGCTTGGAGAAGCGCCTCGCCCGCTATGCCCAGCTCTACTCGCGGATCGGCTTCGTCCACGAGTTCAAACCGCTTACCGAGACCGAAATGCGGCTGCTGCTCGCGACCCACGCCGGCGATTTCGGGATCAGCTTCGACCCGGCCCAACTCGACGCGATCGAAGCGCAGGCAGCCGTGATCCGCATCACGCGCGGCAACTTCCGGCTCATGGAGCGCCTGTTCGCGCAGATGCGGCGGATCATGACCCTCAACCGCGTCGAGGAGGTCACCGCTGACATCGTTCAGGCCGCGCGCGATTGCCTCGTCATCGGACCCGGCAACTGACAAATAGCGCGATCAGAACGCCGCCATTTAGCGCGAGCGTTTACA
>NZ_FNZB01000027.1 GCF_900109205.1 Sphingomonas sp. OV641
GAAGCGAGCCCCAGCATCCCGGCGAACAGGGCTAGCTTGGCGAGCAGCAACAGGCCGTAAAGTGTCGTTCCCAGAGCCATAAAATTGGTCGGCCCGACGAGCAGCCAACTATTGATCAAACCAGTTACCACCAGGGTAACAACAACGAGCGTACCAACGGAGCCAAACCCGTGCAGGGCGCGATGGGTCAGCCGAAGGTGCGCAGCATCGATCTCCTCGGCGCGCCGCGCCATCAGGAGAAGCAATCCGAACAGCGCCCCGACCCACAGACCGGCAGCAAGGAGATGGAGGATGTCCGCAGTGAGGTGAAGCCATCCCGTGCTTCCCTCGCTCGCGGCACCATGCCCGTTCCACGCGAGTGTCGCCAATGCCGCGGCTGCCGCAATCATGGCCATAGCCAGCCATGATGCTCTGCCTCGCGCCAGCAGGGCTGCACCGCCGGCGATGACGAGCGCCACCATACGCACCTTCCAGGCGGTGCCAACCGCCGACCCTCCGAGCAGCGCGGCCGCAGCAGCCTGATCGATCGGCCAGAACGGAGATCCGGCCATCGCCGAGGCCATGAGGATCAGGCCAGCGGCCGAGAGAAGCAACCCGAGCGCCGCGCTTGCCGTGAGCCAAGGCCGCAGCGCGATTGCATCATCGCGCTCGCCAAGGCGAAGGCCGTAGAGGCTGAAGGCCGACAGGCCGAACAGCGCCGCCAGGACCAGGTACAACGCCAAGCGGATGGCGACGGTCGGCCAGTCGAGCATTCGCTCACTTCACCGTGAAATTGTAGCTGCCGGTGATTTTATGTGTGTCGCCAGAGACGACCTGCCAGTCGACGCTGTAGCGTCCACGCGGGAGACGCTGCTTCGGGGTGATGGTGAGCGTCCGGCCATCGGCGCCGACTGCGGCGCTGCTGGGCATTTTCATGGCCGCCATGCCAGGCATCGCGGCCATGGTAAGGTCGGCCTTAGAGAAAGCCGGCACGAGCTTCTCGCTGAACTGGAGGCTGATCTTCTCGGGGGTCGCGACCGCCGCGTTGGCAGCGGGACTGGCGGACACCAGCTTCGGATGCGCGTTCGCCACGCCGCCTACGAAGAACAGGGCGGCGGCGGCAGTCGTGATGAACAAGCGGCGCATTTAGGTAATCTCCATTTCAATTGGGCTCACCTGTATTACGCAGCTGGACGGGTCACCCCTCACGATCTTTTTTCGTGCCGACGCACCGCTCTCGATGAGGGGTCGGCGGTGGCAGCGCGTATTCAGAAGGGAGCATGGAGCGCTTTTTCACTGCGTCTCCCCTTAAACCAACTGTGGCCGCGGGCCTGATAGGCGCATGCGCGGGGTAATGATGAGGTTGCGGTTGACCGATCAGGGCTGGACTGGAGATCCTGAGGAGGTCATCGACTGTCTGATAGTGGGCGGTGGTCCAGCGGGCCTCATGACCGCGATCTATCTGTCGCGGTTTCTCAGGAGCTGCGTCGTCTACGATGCGGCGGCAGGGCGCGCCGCGTCCATCCCGCGCTCGCACAACCTGCCAGGATTTCCCGGCGGCATTTCCGGCGTCACGTTTCTTGCCCGTTTGCAGGCTCAGCTGCGCGAATATGGCGGTACGGTCCAGAGAGGTGAGATTGACGCAATCGTCGCGTCAGGCGACCACTTCTCGGCAAGCTGCGAACTGAACGTCCTGTATGCGCGGACCGTTGTCCTTGCGACGGGCGTCGTCAACCGGCGTCCCGAGATGCCTGATGCGATGCATGACATCGGCGTGGCGCGTGGGCTTCTCCGCTATTGCCCGATCTGCGATGGTTATGAGGCCCGGCGCATGAACGTGGCGGTGCTCGGCGGCGATGGTCATGGTGCTGAAGAAGCCGAATTCCTGAGGGCTTATGGGGCCAAGGTCACGCTTCTGGCCGAACGCTCGCTCGATCTTGGGCCGACCGAACTTGCCAAGCTGGACCAGCAGGGCATTGATGTCGCCCCCTCGCCTGTCGGGCAGTTGCGTCTTGGCGAGTGTGTCGAGGTGAGGCTGGCCAATGGCTTGGAGCTACAATTCGACACGCTTTACCCCGCACTCGGCTCATCACCTCGGACGCGGCTTGCCTCTTTGCTCGGAGCACAGCTCAGCGAATCCGGGTGCGTGCTAACCAATGCCCACCAACAAACCTCGGTTAAGGGTCTCTACGCAGTCGGCGACGTCGTGGAAGGGCTCGATCAGATCAGCGTCGCAGCCGGACAAGCGGCGATCGCTGCGACCGCAATTCATAACCTGTTGCGCGACCGCGACAGTGGATTGTCATCCGCCCTCGCCGGGCTGTATTCCGCTCGGAGCGTACCGCCGACGTAGCGGGAGCCATTGGCGGTGCGACGAGCGAACACCGCCAACAAAGCGCTGATCGCCGGCTCGCTTGTCATCTTCTTCGGCTGCTTCGCGCTTATTCGTATCCACACGACGATCGGCGACACGGCCTTTCTCCGTTCGATGATCCCGTACCACGATCCCGTGGCTCGCGCGCGAGTGCATCGAGACAGTGTGCTATTATCAGGGTCGGGGTTCCTCGACACGCCCGAGCGGAGCCGGGATCGCTGGCGGCATCCTACGGCACGAAGGTCGGCGCTGCCGCATTCTCCTTCGAACCGCGCCAACACGCGAGCGGCTACTAAGCGTCGGGCCCCTCAGAACGCCAAGTGGTTTATTCCGCCATGCATGAAGGTTCCGCCGAGGAACCCCTGAATTGAGATCGCGAGCGTCATCAGGCCAAGCACCACCCAATACAACGACCGCGACCGCTCGGGACCCTTGCGGTGGCGGGCTGCCATCCAAGCCAGCACGACGCCGAAGACCGCGATCGATGT
>NZ_FNZB01000028.1 GCF_900109205.1 Sphingomonas sp. OV641
GGGCCGACCAATTTTATGGCTCTGGGAACGACACTTTACGGCCTGTTGCTGCTCGCCAAGCTAGCCCTGTTCGCCGGGATGCTGGGGCTCGCTTCGCTCAATCGGTTTCGCCTCACGCCGGCCTTTGAGCGCTCGATTGCCATGAACGACCATGGCGGGGCGCTTACGGCGCTGCGGGTCAGCCTTGCGGTCGAGACAGCCTGCGTGATCGGCATCCTGGCGCTCGTGGCATGGCTAGGCACCCTCGCGCCACCCGCGTCGGGCATGTAAGCGCTATGGACCAACCGTCCACGCAAGCGCCGCTCAGGCCTTCCACCTTCTTTTACCCACTTACGCGGCTTAACCCTCGCCTCCCAAGACACCCCCCGCTTGGACTGAGCTTACGTGTCCGACGCCCTAAGTCGCCCACAGGCGCTTGCGGGAAGGCCGCGTCGCGCTGCAAAGCTGGGCGTGCGAGAGGGTTGGTCCGGGTGGGCCTGTCAGTGTTTTCAGAGATGAATGAACAAGGGTGGCAAAGTCATGACCGATGGCAAACGCAGTGAAGCCGGCAGCGGCCAGGGTGGCGAAGTCGTCCTCATCACGGGCGCGAGCGGCTTCATCGCGGCCGCGTTGATCGCCAAGCTTAGCGAGCGCTATAGGGTCGTCGGCCTCGATCGCGCTGGTCCTCCCGATCCGCCGCCGCCCGCCGCAGCAGTCGACTTCGATCTCGGCTCTGACGAGGCAGTGCGCGCTGCACTTGATGAGGTTCGTGCCCGCTATGGCAACCGCATCGCCTCGGTGATCCATCTCGCCGCCTATTACGATATTACGGGCGATGCCAATCCGCTTTATGACAAGGTCACCGTGCAGGGCACCCGCCGGCTGATTGACGGGCTGCAATCGTTCGAAGTCGGACAATTCGTCTTCGCCAGCACGATGCTCGTTCATAAGCCGACCCCCACACCCTACGAGCGCATCAACGAGGACTCGCCGATCGGCGCGTCCTGGGCCTATCCGCAGTCCAAGGTCGACGCCGAGACATTGCTGCATGAGCGCCACGGAAACATCCCCGTCGTTTATATGCGCGCCGCCGGAGTTTACGACGACGACGGACGCTCGGCTTTTCTCGCGCAGCAGATATCGCAGATTTACGAGCACCGCCTGATCTCGCACTTTTATCCCGGCATGCTGTGTGCGGCGCAGTCATCGGTGCACCGCGACGACTTGGCTGACGCCGTGCTGCGTCTGGTCGATCGGCGGCACGAACTGCCGTCAGAACTGCCGCTGCTCATCGGCGAGCCCGACGCACCCGGCTATGCCGAGATCCAGGACATCGTCGGCGAGGCGCTCCACGGCGAGGGCTGGAAGACGATCCGGATTCCGCAGCCGCTCGCGAAAGCCGGGATCATCCTGCAGAACGAAGCGCTCGGCAGCGACGACTTCATCCAGCCCTGGATGATCGACAGCAGCAACGACCACTATATCCTCGATATTTCACGCGCCCGCTTGCTGCTCGGTTGGGAACCGAAGCATCGCCTCCGGGACACGCTGCCGACGATCGTCGCCGCGCTGAAGCGCCACCCGCGGGCCTGGTATCGGAACAACAAGCTTAACGAGAATCTGGTTGCCTGGCACGATAAGCTAAAGGCCGAACCTGTAGCGCCGGGCCAACAACCCGCAGCGGCAGGCGGTGGAATGGCCGGTATGGATCACGGGGCTGCGGACCATAGCAGCATGGACCATGCTGCCATGGGGCACCGACCTGGCGCGGCGGACATGGCGATGACCGGTCACGGTGCACACGGCGATCACATGGCCATAATGGACCGCGACGAGCGCCGTGCGCGCTGGGCTCTTTACGCAAACATCGGTCTTGGGCTGTGGCTCGCCTCCAGCCCGCTTATCTACGACTCCGTGACCACTCACAGTGTCGGCGAGGCGGCGCGCTTCGTAACTATTGATCGCGGGCTGCCGTCGATCGAGTGGCGGGCGAACGCGCTGGCCATCAGCGATGTCGTCAGCGGCCTCGCCATCGTGCTGTTCGGCGCGCTGTCGCTCGTTCCGCGCACCAAGACATGGGCGCAGTGGGCGGTCGCGTTCGTCGGCATCTGGCTGTTCTTCGCCCCGCTGATCTTCTGGAGCCCGAGCGCCGCTCAGTACAACAACAACCTGCTCATCGGCTCGGCCGTGATCGCCCTGTCGGTGCTCGTGCCGATGATGCCGGGCATGAGCATGGCGGGCATGATGGACCCCAAGAACATCCCGCCCGGCTGGACCTATTCGCCATCCACCGACGCACAGCGGCTGCCGATCGTCGCCATGGGTCTGATCGGCCTTCTCACCTCGCGCATCCTCACCGCCTACCAACTGGGGCATATTGACGGCGTTTGGGAGCCGTTTTTCGCCGGCTCCCTGAGCGATCCACGCAACGGCACCGAGGAGATCATCACCTCGGACATGTCCAAGGCCTGGCCGATTCCCGATGGTGGGCTCGGCACGGTCAGCTATGTCCTCGAGATCCTGATGGCGGTAATGGGCACCCGCGACCGCTGGCGGACCATGCCGTGGATGGTGACCTTCTTCGGCATCCTTGTCATCCCGCTCGGCGTCATCAGCATCTATTTCATCATCAGTCAGCCCATCGTCATCGGCACGTGGAGCACGCTGGCGCTGATCGCCGCGCTCGCCATGCTGATCATGATCCCGTTCGCGCTCGACGAGGTGATTGCGATGGG
>NZ_FNZB01000029.1 GCF_900109205.1 Sphingomonas sp. OV641
TAGCGTGAGCAGACTGCTCCGCCCATTGTCAGATAATCCGAGCAGAAAATCGCTCCGTTTGCGAGCACACGCCGCTACGATTGCAAGCGCCTACACCTATGATGAGGCCCTTCCTCAGAGCGCAACGTGCCGGACCGAGCGGGAAAGCTGGCTTTATCAGTGCTTCCCCAAAGGAGCAGGCCGCAGGAGGCGACAATCAGTGATGTCACTTCGTGACATTTACCGCTGAAAGCTACACTTTGGCGACACGACCCCAGTCCCATAACCCCGTCGCCAGGTGTCCATTTCGAGAAAGCGCAATCGGGAACAGGTTTTGGGAAATGGTGCCGCCCGAGAGGTGAAGTGCCCTCCCTCACCTTCTGTGATCCTGGCTGGGGTTCGTTTGAGGGAAATATGCCGAGTGCCTTATGCTGGGAAGGATCACTCACTCTTGAGGGCTGAAATGCGAGTTCCTGATTATCCGACCGCTGACTCCGCGAGCTGGGCAGCAGTTGACGAGTATTTTGCCGGCCTGCTCGCACCCGAGGACGAGCATCTACAATCTGCATTGGCCGCCAATGCAGACAACAGCCTGCCGGCGCATGATGTGTCTGCAACGCAAGGCAAAATGCTGGCGCTCTACGCCCGGATGATCGGAGCGACGCGAGTTTTAGAGATTGGAACGCTCGGGGCATACAGCACCATTTGGATGGCGCGCGCGCTGCCGATCGGCGGCAAGGTCGTTACGATAGAGTATGATAGAAGGCACGCGGCTACCGCACAGCGGAACATCGATCGGGCAGGCTTGAGCGAGTTGGTTGAACTTCACGTTGGTAAGGCCCTTGATGTTCTGCCGACGTTAGCGGGTCCATTCGACCTTATTTTCATTGACGCCGACAAGCCGAACAATCCTCACTACCTTCGGTGGGCGCTTCAACTCTCCCGACCCGGAACGGTCATCGTCGGCGATAACGTCGTGCGTGGCGGTGCGGTGAAAGACCCGGCGAGTGATGATGCGAACGTGCAGGGCGTTCGCGCCTTTCTGGAAATCATCGCATCCGAGCCGCGCCTGGATGCGACCGCGATCCAGACGGTCGGCGAAAAGGGCTGGGATGGCTTCGCCTTGGCGATCGTGCGCGACTGATAGGAAAGGCCAAGCGTTCCCGTTTCACCATCCCATGCGAGACGGGATCGCTATGCGTTGGGGTGTCATTCCGCCCCCAACCGGACCCGGCCACCAGCGGCGCATTTTTCAACAGCCCCTACCGTTTCGCGCATCGTGGCCGCGCACCGCCAGCAGCAAGGAGAGTGAGTATGAAGCGCGGCCATGACCTGTCCGGCATCATGAAGTTCGCCACATCGCCCGCCTGGGCCGACCATTTGCGCGATGCCCTGGACGATCATCTTGGACCGGCGATGGAGGAATTCGAGTTCGAGTTCGAAGACCTTGTCGAGATCGTCAGCGACCATTGGGCCGGCGTACTGTGGGGATGCGCGTTCGAAGATCTCCTGACGCGGACCGTCGAACCCGGCGCGCTGAACCTCGTCGACGATTATATCCGACGTCGCGGCTGGAATGAGGCCGGCCCCGCCAAGCTCTATATGCGTGCGCTGCAATCTTCGGTCATGAGCCTCTACGAGGTCAGCGACGTCGAGGCTGGCAGCGGATTTCTTGTTCGTGATCTCATCCGGGGCGGTGACGCGGTCCGCGTCACCGAACGCAGCGCCTCGCAGACGCTCAAACAATGGGACAGGATCGGTACGCGGGTCGTCATTGTGGGCGGAAAGCATCTCCTATCGGGTGTGTGGATCGGCGTGGAAAAGGGACCCCGGTAGCGGGGTGATCGGCGTCGAAAAGGGACCCCTCATCCCGGTGGTCTAGGCTGCTCGCTTGGCGGTGTGTCAGGCGGCGAGATCGGGATGCTGGTATTGGAGACGGTGTTGAGGATCCGGCGCGAGCACGCGTCGGGGAAGGCCATCAAGGCGATAGCGCGGGACCTGCACCTGTCGCGCAAGGTGGTGCGCAAGGCGATCCGGGCGCCGGAAGCGGACATGGGTTACCGGCGGGAGGTGCAGCCGCTGCCGAAGCTGGGGCCGTTTCAGGCGCGACTGGATGCGTTGCTGGAGGAAGATGAGGCACGGCCGCGGCGCGAGAAGCTGCGCCTCACGCGCATCCACGACCTGCTGCTACGCGAGGGGTTCGACGGCTCGTACGACGCGGTTCGCCGTTATGCGGCGCGCTGGCGGCAGGCGCGGCGTCGCGACGTGATGAATGCGCCGGCGTTCATCCCGCTGCTGTTCCGGCCGGGCGAGGCTTACCAGTTCGACTGGAGCCACGAGGACGTCGAGATCTCGGGCAAGCCGATGCGCGTGAAGGTCGCGCATGTCCGGCTGTGCGCGTCGCGGGCAATGTATGTGCGAGCCTATCCCCGCGAGACACAGGAGATGCTGTTCGACGCGCATGCGCGGGCGTTTGCCTTCTTCGGAGGCGTGCCGACGCGCGGCATCTACGACAACATGAAGAC
>NZ_FNZB01000030.1 GCF_900109205.1 Sphingomonas sp. OV641
GATCACGTCGAAGGTTTCCGCGACGCCGATCTGGAATTCGTCCACGGTTACCGGCCGGACGTTCTGGCCGTCGGCCTGCACCACCGTCATCGGCAAGTCAGGGATGCGCACGTTGAAGTTGGTTTGCGCCGCAGCATTGACGATGCGCAGCCGAACCCGCTCGCCCGGTCGGAAGAGGCCCGTCCAGTTGTCGTAAGGGCCAAAGCCATTGACGAGGAAGGTGTAGGTCGACCCCGTAACATCCGCAATATCGGCCGGGTCCATGCGCATCTTGCCCCATTCCATCCGATCCTTGAGGCGCATCTCGCGGCCGGCGAGCAGCCCGCTCAGCGTCGGGCGCTGATAGTTGAAATAGGCGCCGCCCATCTGCTTGAGCTTGCGGAAAATTTCCTCGCCCGTCATTTCGCTATGGTCGGAGAGGACGATCACATGCTCGCGGTCGAACGCGATCGGGTCGGCACCGGCCGGATCAATCACGATGGGTCCGTAGAGCCCTGCCTGCTCCTGTTCGCCCGAATGGCTGTGATACCAGTAGGTGCCCGACTGCAAGATCGGGAATTCGTATACGAAGGTCGAACGCGCCTTGATGCCAGGGAAGCTGATGCCGGGCACGCCGTCCATTTGGAACGGCAGAATGAGCCCGTGCCAGTGAATCGAGCTATCCTCGTCGAGATTGTTGGTCACTGCGAGACGGACGTTCTGGCCCTCCTGGAGGCGGACGAGCGGTGCGGGCACGGTGCCGTTGACGCCGATTGCCGGCGTCGTGATCCCGTCCATGACGAGCTTCATCCTGTCGATCGTCAGCGCGATGTTTGTGCCCGACACGGTCGGCAGGGGCCTGGCGATGCCGCGCGACACAGGTTGCGCCCAAGCCGGCAGGTAGGCCGACATGGCCAGCGTGCCGCCAAGCATGGCGGTTCCGCGCATTACGTCGCGCCGGTTTAGATTGCGGCTCATGCCTTTCCTTCGCTCCAGTTCAATGCTTGCGGCCGGCGGCGGGGGGGGGGAGGGCCGCCGACCTTACCTTTCACTACGCGCGAACCGGCCCATCCCCTCACACTAAGTCGAGATTTTTCGACAATCTTTCACGCGCGCGCCGGAGTCGCATCTCCACGGCCTTGCCGCTGATCCCCAGCGCGGCCGCGGTCTCCCCCTGGGACAGTCCTTCCACGGTCCGCAGCAAAAGCGTCTCCTTGAGCGTGGCCGGCAGCTCGGACACCGCGCGCGAAAGCCGCGCAAGCTCTGCGCGATCGAAGGTTACCGCGTCGGCACCTGGCGCCTCGTCCCGCCCACTCTCCATGGTCTCGGGCGGCAGCGAAGAGGCGAACGATAGTATCTGGCGTATGCGCCGCCGCCTGTGCCAGTCGCGGCTCTTGTTGATCGCCACGCGGGTCAGCCACGCAGCGAGCGGTCGCTCTCCGTCATACTTTCGCAAGTTCTGAAAGGCGGCCACGAAGCATTCCTGAGTGAGGTCAAGCGCCTCTTCGGCGTCGCCGATATGCGAGCGGATCAGGCGGTAGACCGGTTTTTGGTGCCGCCGCATGATCTCAGCGAACGCAGCCTGACGTCCGCCGAGCGTCAAGGCGGCGAGTTCGCCGTCCGTGCAGGCCGCGAGATCGAGGCTCACCGCGCGTCTGCGGTCAGCGCCTTCACCACCGCGCGGTCGAACGCCGTCGTCTGATCCGGCCGCAGGATCTGCCGCATCGCGAACATATGGTTCAACGTCTCCTTTTGGAGCTCACCCATCGCGCCGTGCGAACGATCGACGGCCGCCGCGACCTGCGGCCCGTTACCATGTTCGGCCTCGATGGCGGCGGCGAGCCGGGCGTTGTCGGCTCTGAGCTCCAGCTCCAAGGCACGCCTTCGAACGGCGAAGTGAGACTCCAGCGCCTGGAGCTTAGTCCGTTGAGCTTCGTCTAGCTCGAGCCCGTCGTGGAGCAAGCTGTGAAGCTCAACGCCCGGGCTTGGCGGGGACGGGAACAACTCACGTCCAGCCCAAACGCCTGCGACCGCCGCCACGAACGCGATGATGGCGATCAGCATCGCCCTCCGGGCGCCGCTCGTCACTGGAACGCG
>NZ_FNZB01000031.1 GCF_900109205.1 Sphingomonas sp. OV641
GATCACGTCGAAGGTTTCCGCGACGCCGATCTGGAATTCGTCCACGGTTACCGGCCGGACGTTCTGGCCGTCGGCCTGCACCACCGTCATCGGCAGGTCAGGGATGCGCACGTTGAAGTTCGTCTGCGCCGCGGCATTGACGATGCGCAGCCGAACCCGCTCGCCCGGTCGGAAGAGACCCGTCCAGTTGTCGTAAGGTCCAAAGCCATTGACCAGGAAGGTGTAGGTCGAACCAGTGACGTCCGCGATGTCCGCCGGGTCCATCCGCATCTGCCCCCAATCGAGGCGATCCTTAAGGCGCATTTCGCGGCCGGCCAGCAGCCCACTCAGCGTCGGGCGTTGATAGTTGAAATAGGCGCCGCCCATCTGCTTGAGCTTGCGAAAGATTTCCTCGCCCGTCATTTCGCTATGGTCGGAGAGGACGATCACATGCTCGCGGTCGAACGCGACTGGGTCGGCACCCGCCGGATCAATCACGATGGGTCCGTAGAGTCCTGCCTGCTCCTGCTCGCCCGAGTGGCTGTGATACCAGTAGGTGCCGGACTGCAAGATCGGGAACTCGTACACAAAGGTCGAACGCGCCTTGATGCCGGGGAAGCTGATCCCGGGTACGCCGTCCATTTGGAACGGCAGAATGAGCCCGTGCCAGTGGATCGAGCTATCTTCGTCGAGGTTGTTGGTCACCGCAAGGCGGACCTTCTGGCCCTCTTTGAGGCGGACGAGTGGTGCCGGGACCGTGCCGTTTACCCCGATCGCGGGCGTCGTGATCCCGTCCATGACGAGCTTCATCCTGTCGATCGTCAGCGCGATGTTTGTGCCCGACACGGTCGGCAGGGGCCTGGCGATGCCGCGCGACACAGGTTGCGCCCAAGCCGGCAGGTAGGCCGACATGGCCAGCGTGCCGCCAAGCATGGCGGTTCCGCGCATTACGTCGCGCCGGTTTAGATTGCGGCTCATGCCTTTCCTTCGCTCCAGTTCAATGCTTGCGGCGGCGGCGGGGGGGGGGGGCCGCCGACCTTATCTTTCATTACGCGCAAATAGGCTCATCCCCTCACGCGAAGTCGAGAATTTTCGATAATCTTTCACGCGCACGCCGGAGCCGCGTCTCCACGGCCTTTCCGCTGATCCCCAGCGCGGCGGCGGTTTCCGCCTGGGACAAGCCCTCCACGGTCCGCAGCAAAAGCGTCTCCTTGAGCGTGGCCGGCAGCTCGGACACCGCGCGCGAAAGCCGCGCAAGCTCTGCGCGATCGAAGGTGATGGCGTCGGCACCCGGCGCCTCGTCCCGCTCACTCTCCATGGTGTCGGGCGGCAGCGAAGAGGCGAACGATAGTATCTGGCGTATGCGCCGCCGCCTGTGCCAGTCGCGGCTCTTGTTGATCGCCACGCGGGTCAGCCACGCAGCGAGCGGCCGATCTCCGTCATACTTTCGCAAGTTCTGAAAGGCGGCCACGAAGCATTCCTGAGTGAGGTCAAGCGCCTCTTCGGCGTCGCCGATATGCGAGCGGATCAGGCGGTAGACCGGTCTTTGGTGCCGCCGCATGATCTCAGCGAACGCAGCCTGACGTCCGCCGAGCGTCAAGGCGGCGAGTTCGCCGTCCGTGCAGGCCGCGAGATCAAGGCTCACCGCGCGTCTGCGGTCAGCGCCTTCACCACCGCGCGGTCAAACGTCCTCGCCTGGTCGGGCCGCAGGATCTGCCGCATCGCGAACATATGGTTCAACGTCTCCTTCTGGAGCTCACCCATCGCGCCGTGCGAACGATCGACGGCGGCCGCGACCTGCGGCCCGTTACCATGTTCGGCCTCGATGGCGGCGGCGAGCCGGGCGTTGTCGGCTCTGAGTTCCAGCTCCAAGGCACGCCTTCGAACGGTGAAGTGAGACTCCAGCATCTGGAGCTTGGTCTGTTGAGCTTCGTCCAGCTCGAGCCCGTCGTGGAGCAAGCTGTGAAGCTCAACGCCCGGGCTTGGCGGGGAGGGGAATAACTCACGTCCAGCCCAAACGCCTGCGACCGCCGCCACGAACGCGATGATGGCGATCAGCATCGCCCTCCGGGCGCCGCTCGTCACTGGAACGCG
>NZ_FNZB01000032.1 GCF_900109205.1 Sphingomonas sp. OV641
ATCTGCGACATGGCGATCGCACCGCGGTGATGCTCGATCATCTTGCGGACCCACGTCTCGCTCGCATTAGCGCCCTTGGCCTTCATCATCTTTTCGTGCATCGCCATTTCGGCGGGCATGAAAGGCGTGTTCATGCCAGGCATGTTGTCGTGGTTCATGCCTTGCATTTTCGAATGGTCCATGCCCTGCATCTGCTGCTGAGCCAAAGCGGGGCTCGCCGACGTCGCGGCCAGAGCCAGAAGTGTTACTGTCTTGAACATCGACTTCTCCTTCTTGACCTCAGCCAACCCGACAAGACTAGTCGGCCTCAAAACCATGTGCGAATGCCCAGAACGAGGCTGGTGGATATCGCATCCTCGCCATCCTCGCGTGCAAAACGAGCAGAACGGCCCACTCTGCGCTCGTACGAAACACCTATATAGGGGGCGAACTCTCGCTTCACCTCGTAGCGCAGCCGCAAGCCAAGCTCGATATCCGACAAGCCCGAACCGATCCGGTCTGCCGGAACGTCCTGCGCCGCAAACTCAGCTTCGACACGAGGCTGGAGAATCAGCCGCTGGGTGATGCGCTGATCGTAATAGCCTTCAACGCGGCCCAGCACGTCTCCCTTGCTAGACAAGAACAGTGCGCCCTCGACATCGAAGAAACCCGGAGCCAGGCTCTCAAAACCGACTGTCGCGTAAACACGCGAGGGATTAGGCTTGAAGTCGTACCGGATCCCTGCCTGAAAATCGGTATAGGGTCCGATTGCCCGTGCGTAGAGCGCCTGCAGCTCCGCCCTTTCCAAGCTTCTCCCAAAGTTCCCTTCGCCCTCGGTTTTAAGAACCAGACGATTAACGTCGCCACCGTACCAGGCGCTGCCATCCCAACGATAAGCATCGCGACCATCCCGGATCTGGACTTCAGCCAGGTTGAATATGACCTGCGAGAAATTCTGCCCGCCGTGCATCGACCGCAGATGCTGCTGCGAATGCGCCATGGCAGCGGCAGAGTAGACCTGGTCCGCGGCACGATCCGTCGGAATGGGGGGCGGCGGAGCGGTGCCGGCCTGCAGGTTGGTGCCGATCATCGCCGCGCCCGTGCCTGAGGGCATGCTTCCCATGTCGTGTCCCGGCATGCCTTGCATCGCGCCCGAACTCTGGCCCATTCCCGGCATCGATCCATGGTCCATGCCTTGCCTGGTGCTTGGCTGGCCGGAGGCGGCACCGCCGGAGGCACTTGGCATGGCCGACATGTCGTGCGCGGTATTGGGGTTGGGGTTGGCTCCAGGCGTATTCATGCCCGGCATGGTCGTCATGTCATGACCGGCGTGAGGATCGGCAACGATCGTTGCAGGGGCCGGAGGCTTGGCGGGCTGATTCGCAGCGGGCTTGGCCCCCGATCCCGTTTTCGCGGGCGGTGTCGATCTAGCGGCGGGCTTTGGGGACGCTTTGCGCGCGACGGGCTTGGTCGCTGCGGGCTTCTTGGCGGCCGGCTTTTTAGCGGCCGGCTTTTTCACCGCTGGCGTATTTGACGGCGGCATCTTCATGCCCGGCATATTGGAATGGTCCATCTGCGCGGCCACCGGACTTGCGAGGCCAAGTGCCGCGCCGCCAGCGATCAAGAGGAACTTAGGCTGCATCGCGGTTCTCCTCGCCCATCGGGCGAACCGTCACGACACGCATCATCCCCGCGGTCATGTGATAAAGATTGTGGCAGTGGAACGCCCAGTCGCCGGGCGCATCGGCCGTTACGTCGAATGTCATCTTACCGCCGGGCGCCACATTCACCGTGTGCTTGCGAGGCGCGAAGTCGCCATGTCCGGTCACCAGCTCGAAGAAGTGGCCGTGCAAATGAATTGGGTGCGGCATCATCGTGTCATTGACCAGGGTGACGCGCGCGCGCTCGTCCTTGCGGAACGGGATGGGGTCGGCAGGGTCGCTCATCTTCTGGCCGTCAAAGCCCCACATGTAGCGCTCCATATTGCC
>NZ_FNZB01000033.1 GCF_900109205.1 Sphingomonas sp. OV641
ATCTGCGACATGGCGATCGCACCGCGGTGATGCTCGATCATCTTGCGGACCCACGTCTCGCTCGCATTAGCGCCCTTGGCCTTCATCATCTTTTCATGCATCGCCATTTCGGCGGGCATGAAGGGCGTGTTCATGCCAGGCATGTTGTCGTGGTTCATGCCTTGCATTTTCGAGTGGTCCATGCCCTGCTGAGCCAAAGCGGGGCTCGCCGACATCGCGGCCAGAGCCAGAAGCGTTACTGCCTTGAACATCGATTTCTCCTTCTTGGCCTTGGCCAACGCAACAAGACTAGTTGGCCTTAGAACCATGTGCGAATGCCCAGAACGAGGCTGGTCGACGCCGCGCCCTGGCCTTCGGCGCGCGCGAAGCGGGCTGTGTCCCCGAAGCTGCGGTCGTACGATATGCCCACATAGGGCGCGAACTCGCGCCTGATCTCGTAGCGGAGACGCAGACCGAGTTCGGCCGTGGAAAGGCCTGAGCCGATGCCGATTTCCGGCACGTCCTGCGCGGCGAAGTTGAGTTCGGCGCGTGGCTGAAGAACCAGCCGCTGCGTGATCCGCTGATCGTAATAACCTTCCAGGCGCCCCAGCAGGTCGCCCTTGTTGGACAGGAACAGTGCGCCCTCGACATCGAAGAAGCCGGGTGCCAGCGTTTCGAAGCCGACCGACGCATAGACGCGCGAGGGGTTGGGCTTGAAATCGTAGCGGACGCCAAGCTGTATATCGGTGTATGGGCCAATGGCGCGCGAATAAAGCGCCTGTACCTCCGCCGCTTCCAGACTTCCCCCGATATTCCCTTCGCCCTCGGTCTTGAGCACCAGCCGGTTGATATCACCCCCATACCAGGCACTGCCGTCCCACCGGTAACCATCGCGACCGTCCCGGATCTGGACTTCAGCCAGATTGAATATGACCTGGGAGAAATTCTGCCCGCCGTGCATCGACCGCAGATGCTGCTGCGAATGCGCCATAGCAGCGGCAGAGTAGACCTGGTCCGCGGCCCGATCGGTCGGGATGGGCGGCGGCGGAGCGGTGCCGGCCTGAAGGTTGGTGCCGATCATCGCCGCGCCCGTGGCTGAGGGCATGCTTCCCATGCCGTGTCCCGGCATGCCTTGCATCGCGCCCGAACTTTGGCCCATTCCCGGCATCGATCCATGGTCCATGCCTTGCATAGCACCTGGCTCAGCGGGGTTGGCGCCGCCGGACGCACCTGGCATCGCGGACATGTCGTGCCCCGAACTGGCATCAGGTTTGGCTTCAGGCATATTCATACCGGGCATGGCGGACATGTCATGACCGGCGTGAGGATCAGCAACAGCCGGTCCACCGACCGGAGGCTTGGCGGACCGACTTGCGGCAGGCTTGGCCCCCAATCCCGCCTTCGCGCGCGGTGTCGACCTGGCGGCAGGCTTCGCGGACTCCTTGTGCACGGCGGGCTTGGTCGCTGAGGGCTTCTTGGCGGCAGGCTTTTTTACCGCTGGCGCCTTTGGCGGCGGCATCTTCATGCCGGGCATGTTGGAATGGTCCATCTGCGCGGCCGCCGGCGTTGCGAGGCCAAGCGCCGCGCCGCCGGCGATCAGGAGGAACTTAGGCTGCATCGCGATTCTCCTCGCCCATCGGGCGAACCGTCACGACACGCATCATCCCCGCGGTCATGTGATAGAGATTGTGGCAGTGGAACGCCCAGTCGCCGGGCGCATCGGCCGTTACGTCGAATGTCATCTTACCGCCTGGCGCCACATTCACAGTGTGCTTGCGAGGCCCAAAGTCGCCATGTCCGGTCACCAACTCGAAGAAGTGGCCGTGCAAATGGATGGGGTGCGGCATCATCGTGTCATTGACCAGGGTAACGCGCGCGCGCTCGTCCTTGCGGAACGGGATGGGGTCGGCAGGGTCGCTCATCTTCTGGCCGTCAAAGCCCCACATGTAGCGCTCCATATTGCC
>NZ_FNZB01000034.1 GCF_900109205.1 Sphingomonas sp. OV641
AGCACCACCCAATACAACGACCGCGACCGCTCGGGACCCTTGCGGTGGCGGGCTGCCATCCAAGCCAGCACGACGCCGAAGACCGCGATCGATGTTCCGAGCCAGCGATGCGTCATCAGGATAGGGTTGCGGTCGGTCAGGTAGAACCCGCCTGCGAACCAGCCCAGGAACGCCGCTGCGATCGCTCCCAGCGCGCCGACCACCAGCATTATGTGTGCGACATGCTGATAGTCCCGGTTGCGGCGCCATAACCCGAACAGCTCTAACCCGAACGCGCCGATGAACATGGCGATGGGAAAATGAATGACCATGGTGTGCAGCCGGCCCAGCCAGCTCACAAGCCGTTCGCCGAAACTCTTGTTCTTGTTGGCGGTCTCCTCGTGCATGCCGCCCATGTCCATGTCGTCGCCGGCGATGTCGCGGCCACCCATGTTCATGTCCACAGTCGACATAGAGCCCATGCCCATGTGGCCGTCGCCAGCGTCCGCCCCATCTGCTTTCTGCGTCTCGGCTGCGCTGTTAGCGACCGGCCCGGGACCCGCCCCGAGCGCATTGTGATCTTCGTGCGCCGATGCCGACGTGCTGACTGATATTGCAACCGCAAGAAGTATAGCGAAGGTCCCGCCTCGTTTGCCGCCCATCACCTGACCCCTTGATCCGTGTTCATCCATTCCCGTTTACGCACGCCCGGCCTTCTCCCCTCACCCGCCCATTAGCTCTTTCCGTGAGACTTTTCGTCTGCTTCGACGCGAACTGGATGGAGGAGTCACGCTGGCAGCGGCAGGCGCGTCCTGCCGGCCCTAACCAGCAAAATCGCCGATCAGCTGCCGTGGCGGGCGAACAAGCGGCGTCCGCCGGTGCCGAAGGCGACCACGTCATAGGCCTGCGCCTTGACGCCCGGCACTTCCATTCCCGGCGAGCCGAGCGGCATACCGCCGACCGCCAGGCCCCGCACGCCCTTGGGCCGGGTCGCAAGAGCCCGCTTCATGTCGGCGATCGGCACGTGGCCCTCGAAAGCCATGCCATCGGCGATCGCGGTGTGGCAGGACGAGAGGTCCGCGGGAACGCCCGCGCGCTTCTGCAGCGCCGGGCGGTTAGAATCATCGACGACGCGCACCTGCCGGCCGAGCTGCTGCTGCACCTGCGCCGCCCACTTGGCGCAACAGCCGCAGCCGGGGTCGCGGTGCATAACGATCGGGGTAGCCGCGCTGGCGGC
>NZ_FNZB01000035.1 GCF_900109205.1 Sphingomonas sp. OV641
AGCACCACCCAATACAACGACCGCGACCGCTCGGGACCCTTGCGGTGGCGGGCTGCCATCCAAGCCAGCACGACGCCGAAGACCGCGATCGATGTCCCGAGCCAGCGATGCGTCATCAGGATAGGGTTGCGGTCGGTCAGGTAGAACCCGCCTGCGAACCAGCCCAGGAACGCCGCCACGATCGCTCCCAGCGCGCCGACGACCAGCATTATGTGTGCGACATGCTGATAATCCCGGTTGCGGCGCCACAACCCGAACAGCTCCACCCCGAACGCACCGATGAACAGGGCGATGGGAAAATGAATGACCATGGTATGCACCCGCCCCAGCCAGCTCACAAGCCGTTCGCCGAAAGTCTTGTTCTTGTTGGCGGTCTCCTCGTGCATGCCGCCCATGTCCATGTCGTCGCCGGCGATGTCGCGGCCGCCCATGTTCATGTCCACGGTCGACATAGAGCCCATGCCCATGTGGCCGTCGCCAGCGTCCGCCCCATCTGCTTTCTGCGTCTCGGCTGCGCTGCTAGCGGCCGGCCCGGGACCGGCCCCGAGCGCATCGTGATCTTCGTGCGCCGATGCCGACGTGCTTACTGAGATTGCAACCGCAAGGAGTAGAGCGAAAGCCCCGCCTCGTTTACCGCCCATCACCCAACCCCTTGAACCGTGTTGTTTCAATCCAGTTTACGCACGCCGCGCCTTCTTCCCTCACCTGCCCAGCTTTCTTTGTGAAACTTTCCGTCTGCTCTTCAAGACGGACTGGACGCCACAGCTACGCTGGCTGCGGCGACCGCGTCATGCCACTCCGCCAAAAAACATCGGCCGATCAGCTGCCGTGGCGGGCGAACAGGCGGCGGCCGCTGGGACCAAAGGCGACCACGTCATAGGCTTGCGCCTTGACGCCCGGCACTTCCATTCCTGGCGAGCCGAACGGCATGCCGCCGACCGCGAGGCCTCGCACGCCCTTGGGCCGGGTCGAAAGAGCCCGCTTCATGTCGGCGATCGGCACGTGGCCCTCGAAAGCGATGCCATCGGCGATTGCGGTGTGGCAGGACGAGACGTCCGCGGGAACGCCCGCGCGCTTCTGCAGCGCCGGGCGGTTGGGATCATCGACGACGCGCACCTGACGGCCGAGCTGCTGCTGCACCTGCGCCGCCCACTTGGCGCAACAGCCGCAGCCGGGGTCGCGGTGCATAACGATCGGGGTAGCCGCGCTGGCGGC